>JAIWOE010000085.1 GCA_020217165.1 Desulfovibrio sp.
TCCCGCATGGCCTCCAGCAGGGACAGGGTGGGGGACGGCTCCTCCGCGGTGTCTGCAGCCTGGGGCACGGTCACAGTGAGGGGGGTGGCGGCGGCGTCCTCGGCCTCGCCCATGGCCGTGGCGAAGAATCGTTCCTTGAGGCCGTTGTCGAAGTAGGCGTTGATGGCGTCGTTGAGGTCGCCGTTGAACTGGCGCATCACGGTATCGCCGGCGGCAAACCCGTACTGCCTGTCCACCAGGCGCACGGTCTCCAGCAGCCCGCGGCTGAATTGCTCCTCGCTCAGGGGGGCGCCCTCGGCCTGCTGGTCCAGGCGCCTGGCCACCAGGGCCATGGCGGCCTGGGCAGTCTGGTCCCCGAACTGGGTGCGCAGGGCGTCCATGGAGTTGCCCAGGGCCGTGGCCAGGGCATCGGCCAGGCCGTCTTCCTTGTTCAGGGTGGACTGCAGCTGCAGCACCACGGCCTGCCCGAAAGTGTCTCCCAGGCCGGTCTGGCTCTTCCGGGTACCGGGAGAAGCCAGGGTCCCGAAGCGGGATGTCGGCGCCGCGGAGGCGATGGTGAAGCGGGAAACGTTGCCCGCAAGGCCCGTGAGTTCCATGGCTGTGCCCTCGTGTTCAGCAAAACAGATCGGCATTGCGTGCAGAATCTTGAGGGGATTGCCGCCCGGATTTCAAAAAATATTGTCTTCGGCATGCGGGAACGATACGGAAGGAAGAGGCGACATTCGCCGTACAAGGAGACTCCATGGATATTTCCTTTGCCCCGCTGCAGGCTCGCCATCCGGGCGATGTGCATGTGGCCTTCCTCGCCCAGTCGGAAGGCGATCTGCCCTTGCCGGGTCGGCTCATCGGCAGGGACACGATGCTCCGGCTGCTGCCGTGGCTGGAAGGGCATGCCGCCTTCAACGACCTTTCCGGAGAGGCCTTGTCTGTGGCGGTGCTGTACGGTCCTGCGGACGTGGAACGCGCCTCGGAACGCGCCATGGAGCGCCCTATGGAACGTCTGGTGCTGGTCGGCCTGGGCAACCCCGCCGCCTGCAAGGACGCCTGGTCCTGCCTGGCGCTGCTGCGCAAGGCCATGGGCGCGGCCCTGGCCAAGTGCCGGGAACTGCGTGCCGGCACCGTGCGCATCCCCCTGCCGGCCCTGCAGGAGCTGACTTCTCATATGACCCCGACGGGCCATATGGGCCATATGGGCCTGCACGCCTGGGCCGATGTGGACCTGCCCGTGCTGGTGGAAGAACTGGTGGCCGGCGCCCTGGGCGGGCTGTATGCCTTCACGGCCCTGAAATCCAAGCCCAAGGACAGTTCGCCCCCGCCCGACCTGCGCCTTGGGGCCGAGGACCCCCTCCCCGGACCCGGCAGCCCCCTGCACAAGGCCCTGGCCCGGGGGTTGGCCGGCGGCGCCGGGCTCTGGCTGGCCCGGGATCTGGTGAACACCCCGGCCAACCTGGCCACCCCGGCCTACCTGGAAGACATGGCCCGCACCCTGGCCACGGAATATGGCTTTGGCCTGGAGGTCTACACCGCCGGCGAGGTGCTGGAACTGGGCATGGGCGCCTTTGCCGCCGTGTTTCAGGCCAATCCGGACCACGCCCGCCTGCTGGTGCTGGATACCCACGGCGGGCGCAGGCACGCAGGCCAGTCCGCCCCGGCGCCCCTGGTGCTGGTGGGCAAGGGCGTGACCTTTGACACCGGTGGCATCTCCCTCAAGCCGGCCCAGGGCATGGAACAGATGAAAGGGGACATGGCCGGCGCCGCCGCCATCCTGGGTTGCCTCAAGGCCCTGGGGGAGCTGAAGGCTTCCCAGCGGGTGGTGGCCATCCTTCCGGCCACGGACAACATGCCCGGCCCCCTGGCCGTGCGGCCCGGAGATGTGGTCAAGACCCTGGCCGGCAAGACGGTGGAGATCGTCAACACCGACGCCGAAGGCCGGCTGCTCCTGTGCGATGCCCTGGCCTATGCCGGCCGCTTCCGGCCCGAGGCCATCATCGACGTGGCCACCCTCACCGGCGCGGCCGTGGTGGCCCTGGGGGATCACGTGGCAGCCATCTACGGCAACCACCCCCTGCTGGCCGCGGCCATCCAGCGGCTGGCCATGCCCGTGGGGGATCTGCTGTGGCCCATGCCCCTGTGGGAGTTCTATTTTGACGAACTCAAAAGCGACGTGGCAGACATGAAAAACGTGGGCACGCGCATGGGCGGCTCGGTGAACGCCGCCCTGTTTCTCAAGCAGTTCGTGCCCGAGGACGTGCCCTGGATCCACCTGGACATCGCCGGGCCGGCCTTCAAAGCCAAGGCCGCGCCGGACTGTCCCGCCGGCGGCACGGGCTTTGCCACCAGGACCCTGCTGCACCTGGTGCTGGAGTGGAAGCGCTTGCGCATTGCCGGGTAAGGCAGGTGGAGGTCAGTCTTCCAGAATTCGTTCCACCCGGCCGCCCCGGCCGACGATGTAGGCCCGGTGTCGCCAGCGCATGGTGCGGGTGGCGGCGGAGCGCACAAGGCACCAGCAGGCCACGGGCAGGGTCAGCAGGCACGCGCCGTACCAGGGCAGGGCGGCGGGGCGTTGGGGCAAGAGCCCAGCCAGGCCGTGGATGGTCCACAGCAGCCCGGCCACAAAGGCCAGGGCCGTCAGGGCTGTAGCCGGTGTCGTGACCCCGGCCAGGCCGGCCAGACTCGTCAGCACCGCGGCCACCAGGATGGTGGTGAGGGCCGCCAGACCCAGGCCGATGCCCAGCCAGGTGCCAGGCATGATGAACCGCGGGTAGGCCAGCTGGCGCGTGAGCCAGGCGGTCCAGCCGGTCCAGGACTGGGCCAGGGGCGTGCGCAGGCAGGCGGCCGGGGCCAGGGCCACGGGCTCGCGGCGCTGCACCAGCCGGGCGGCCAGGGACACATCGTCCACCACGTTTTCTCCCCACAGGGCGGCCACTTGCAGGTCATCGAAGGCCCGGCGGGTCATGGCCATGGCGCCGCCCCAGGGCTGCCGCAGACGCGGCACTGCCTGCAAGGCATGCAGGGCCAGCACCACCACCGTCTGGCCCAGGGTGGGCAGGCGGGCGTCCTCAGGGGTCACCAGATGATACCCCGCCGCCACGCGAGCCCGGCCACACACCAGGGGTTCCAGCAGACAGGACAGGAAATTCGGCTGGGCCGCATGGGAGGCGTCACAAAAGGCCAGCAGGGAGACGGGTGGAGCCATGGTGTCCAGCGCTGCCAGGGCCGCCAGCTGGTTGTGGGTTTTTTGTCCGCAGGCCGTGGCCGGGCCAGCCAGCACGTGGCGGGCGTGGGCATGGGTCTGCACCAGCCGCTGGGCCAGGGTCGTGGCGGGGTCAGCCTCGTCCTGGGTCACGAGGAGGATGATGTGGTCAGGATAGTCCTGGGCCAGCAACGACGCCAATGCCGGCGCCATGTGCGGGGACTCGCCGGTCATGGGGATGATCAGCGCCGCCCGCGGCGGGGTGTGCGCCGGCCAGGCAGGCCGGTGTTGCGCAGCCCGGGCCGGATGTCCTGCGGGAACCACCCTGCGGCCCAACAGCCAGAGACTTGCCGGCACGGCCAAGGCCAGACCGCACGCCACCATCCAGGTCAAAATCCAGACATGCATGCACACCTCCTGGAGGGCGTGAGTACGGCATTCCGAATGGCAACTCAAGGGCGATGCATGTTGGCCCGCTCTTTGCTAAACTCCTGGTGCATACAACCCAGGCCGCCCGGCCCCTCAGGGCGGGCATTGGAGCGCACCAGGTGGCCCCATTTCGGTTTTCGCTGCAACGGGTGCTGGACATCCGCCAGCAGCAGGAAGAACAGGCCCGGCTGGACGTGGCCCAGGCCCAGGCCCGCTATCAGCACCAGGTGGCGGTGACCGAGGCTGCCAGACGCAGGCAGGCCAAGCACAAGGAGGCCTGGCTCAGGCAGAGCCAGCGGGGCGTCAACAAGCATGAGTTCTGGCTGCACCAGACCTATGCCGTGAGCCTGGAACGCGAGGTGCAAACAGCCGAGGCGGAGATGCTCCAGCTTGCCAAGGAGCTCAATGCCAGACGCCGCGTGCTGGTGGAACGGGCGAAAGCCACAAAGTTGTTGGAAAAATTAAAACTCCGGCAGGGAATTCGCCATGCGGAAGAAGAACAGCTCCAGGAACGCAAACAATTCGACGAAACGGCAACCATCCGGTACCGGCCAGCGGATTTCTAGGGTCATCCATCTGCTGTTGCTGGCCATCATGGTCAAGACCACCCTGCTTGGCAGCATGCTGCTGCCCGTGGCGCCCCCGGCCAAGGACGCGCCGGAGGCTCGGGGCATCCGCGCCACCATCTCCCGCGAGTTCCTTTCGCCGGCCTATGCCCAGCAGCCGGCGGCCCCGCAATCTCCCGGGGAACAGCAGGCCGACGTCCTGGCCAACCTCCGGGAACGACGTGAAGAGCTGGAACGCCGCGAGCTGGCCCTCAAGACCCTGGAGCAGCAGGTGGACGCCAAGCTGGCCCAGCTGCAGGAAACCCAGGCCAAGCTCGAACAGATGCTCACTGAGGCCAAGGAAACCCGCGACGCCAAGCTGCGTCACCTCATCGACGTGTATACCAACATGAAGGCCAAGCAGGCCGCCGCGGTCATCGAGACCCTCAACGAGGAAATCGCTGTCAAGATTCTGGCAGGCATGCGCGGCCGGCAGGCCGGGGAAATCCTGACCTTCGTCCAGGCGGAAAAGGCGGCCAAGCTCTCCGAACGGTTGACCAGGATGCAGGTCCCGTTCTAACTCCTCGCGCTTCAAGAGCACGAGGGGGCAGGCATGGACCAGGAATATCGCAGACTCAAACTCACCCTGGCCTACAATGGCGCCAGGTTTCAGGGGTGGCAGTTGCAGGCGCCCACCCTGCACGGCAAGCCGCAACGCACGGTGCAGGGCGTCCTGGAGGACGCCGTCCAGACGGTGTGTGAAACCCACATCCGCGTCCACGGCTCCAGCAGGACCGACGCCGGGGTGCATGCCCTGGGGCAAGTCTGCCACCTGGACATCCCGGCCTCCAAGTGGCGGGTGGATTGGCAACTGGCCCTCAACGGCCTGCTGCCCCGCGAGGTGCAGGTGGTGAACGCCGCCTGGGTGGATCCCGGCTTCCACGCCCGGTTCGATGCCGTCTCCAAGCGCTACGCCTACCGCTTCTGGTGTTCGCGGCGCTATGTGCTGCCCCAGCGACGGCCCTACGTCTGGACCACGGACCCCCTGGACCTGGCCCGCATGGACGCCGCAGCCCGGCACTTCGTGGGCGAACACGACTTTGCCGCGTTCACCAATGCCGGCAGCGATACCAAGGGCACCGTGCGCACGGTGACACGCCTGGAGCGCGTGCCGGGTTGTTGCCAGCACCCGCTGGAACACGTCTGGCACATTGAGGCCACGGGTTTTTTGAAGCAAATGGTCCGCAACATCATGGGATGCCTGCGGGAGGTGGGTCGCGGCAAGCTGGAGCCCGAAGCCGTGCGCAGCCTGTTGGCCGGCCGGGAGCGGACCAAGGCCCCCTGCTGCGCCCCGGCCCAGGGCTTGACCCTGGAGGAAATCTTCTTCCGCGCCTAACTCGACTGGTCCAGCAGGGAGCCGGAATCCCTGAGCACCAGGTCCAGCAGCAGGTCCTGTACGGAGGAGGTGGGCGTCTGCCGGCGGGCCTCCACGGCCTGATCCAGCAGTTCGGACTGGGATTTGAGCCGCTCTGCCTGGAAGGTGAGGTGGTTCTGGCGGGATTCGTAGCGGTCGTGAATGCTCGTGACGCTGGAGAGCAGGCTGTCCAGCAGGGCGTTTTGATCGGCCCGGGTGGTGTCGTTGGCCAGGGCTGCCCCGGAAAGCCCGGCGAAATTCAGGCTGTTGACCGCCTGGAAGGACACGTTGAAGCCGCCCTGCGTGTAGGCCTGAATGTGCACGTTGCCCGCGGCGTCAATCTGTTCGGTGCCCCACTTGGTGCTGTCCAGCATGTAGATGCCGTTGTACTGGGTGTTGGCGATGTAGCCGAGCACCTTGTCTTTCAAGTCATTGTAGTTGCTTTGGACCAGGGTGCTGGTTTTGTCCAGCTTATTGGAGTTGATGTCCGCGATGATGCCTTTCATCTCCTCCAGGGCGCTCTTGAGCCCGGCCACGCCTTCCTTGGCAATGCCCATCATGGACGACGCCTCGGCCACGTTGCGGGAATTCTGCATGGTGGTGCGGGCGTCGGCGCGAAGGCTGCCGGTGATGGCCTCGTCAAAGGGGTTGGTCAGGGGCTGCACCGGCTGCCGGGCCAGGATCAGATCGCGCAGGGACTTGCCCACGGGGCCGCCCTTGAACAGCATGTTGGTCAGCAGGTCCTGCTGGAGCAGCTGCAGGGAGGTGTCGTACAGAAGGTATTGTTCCGCCTTGGTGAGGGCCATGGCCGGCTCCGTGGAAGGGGTGAGGTCAGGCTGTACGGATCTCATCGGCCATGACCCGCAAGAACTTTAGCGGCGCGGACAGGAAAAAAGCCGCAGCCGCAAAGATTTTGCTTTCCTTTTGTGGAAAAAGACGTATTGTCAGTTGGCTCTGCGTGATTGGATACGAGCCCCTCTCTCGACGCCTTCCCGGCCTGGCGCATGCCGCCACGACAGAATTCTCGTCTTCAGAGTCCGACCTGCACCTGCCGCCATGCGGCGCGCTGCCCGTTGTCACGCCGGCTGCGCCTTCTCTTCTCCAACGTAGGAGCTTTTTGTGAAGTTCGAAGCATTTGCGCTTGATGCGCAAATCATGGCCGGCGTCCGTGATGCCGGCTACGCCACGGCCACGCCCATCCAGGCCCAGGCCATTCCCGCCCTGCTCGCCGGGCACGATGTCATCGGGCTGGCCCAGACCGGCACCGGTAAAACCGCCGCCTTCGTGTTGCCGCTCTTGCAGCGCCTGCTCGCCAATGGCGCCAGAAAAGACGGCCCCATCCGCACCCTGGTGCTGGCCCCCACCCGGGAGCTGGCGGTGCAGATCCATCAGGACTGGACAGCCCTGGGCCGCCACACCGGCTACCGCAGCGCGGCCGTCATTGGTGGCGTGGGGCAATTCGGGCAGGTCAAGGCCCTGCGCCGGGCCTCCATCTGCGTGGCCTGTCCCGGCCGGCTGCTGGACCTCATGGACCAGCGCCTGGCCGACCTCTCCCACGTGGACGCCCTGGTGCTGGACGAAGCGGATACCATGCTGGACATGGGCTTCTTGCCGGCCATCAAGGCCATTCTGGCCAAGTTGCCCAAGAATCGCCAGACGTTGCTCTTTTCCGCCACCATGCCGTCCCAGATCCGCACCCTGGCCGAAGGCATGATGACCGCTCCGCAGGTCATCAAGGTGGCCAACACTTCGCCCGCGGCCAGCGTCTCCCACTCGGTGTATCCCGTGGAGGACGGCCTCAAGCTGGCCGTGCTGGAAACCATGCTCCGCCAGGACGATGCCGAAAGCGTCATCGTCTTTACCCGCACCAAGCATCGGGCCAAGTCCCTGGCCCTCAAGCTGGGCGGCAAAGGCCTGACCGTGACCTCCTTGCAGGGCAACATGTCCCAGAGCAAGCGCCAGGAGGCCATGAGCGGCTTCAAAAGCGGCAAGTACCGCGTGCTGGTGGCCACGGATATCGCTGCCCGGGGCATTGACTGCAAGAGCGTGAGCCACGTCATCAACTTTGATCCGCCGGATACGGCCGAGGCCTACACCCACCGCATCGGCCGCACCGGCCGCGCGGATCGCTGCGGAACGGCCGTGACCCTGGTGACGGACAGCGACCGCCGGCTCATGCGCGACATTGAACGCGCCCTGGGGTGCCGCATCGAGCGCGGCTCCTTCCCCCAGTGTGACTGCCTGCTGGCCAACGCTCCCCGCCAGGAGCAGCCCCGTCCCCAGGCGCAAAGCCAGGCGAGGCCCCAGGGGAGATCCATGACGGGTGACGGCCGCAATGGGGACGTTCGGCACGACGACGCCCGGCGGGC
This sequence comes from Desulfovibrio sp., assembly GCA_020217165.1. Taxonomy (GTDB): domain Bacteria; phylum Desulfobacterota; class Desulfovibrionia; order Desulfovibrionales; family Desulfovibrionaceae; genus Megalodesulfovibrio. The sequence continues at coordinate 7,951 of JAIWOE010000085.1, forward strand.
CGATGCCCGCCCCGGCCAGCCCCGGCGTGGTGGCCGTCCTGATGGCAATGGCCGTGGCGCCAGCCAGGGTTCCGGGCATGGCGCCGGGCAGGGCAATCGCCGGCCGCGCCGCAACGAATCCGCCTACGCCTGATCGCCGCCTTCGGGCTGCGTGATGTTCCATGCCGGGGAGGGCGGGAGTGATCCCGTCCTTCCCGGCATCCTTGCGTGGCGCCTCCGTGCAGCGTCAGCTCCGAAGGGCCGACCGCCAGGCAGCACCGACGAGCAGGATCCGCATAATTGAGGAACTGTTTGAAATCCGAGAAGGATCATGGCATGGGTGGTTTTTGGACCACAACCAGAAGCGTCCCTGCCCTGCGCACACTCCTGCTGGGGAACACCATCAAAAGCCGGTTGCGGCTCTTCAGCCTGGCGCTTGTGCTGTTGCCACCGGCCCTGGGGTTGGGGTTCTTCGCCATCTACGCCATGTCCTATCTGGAAGAGCGGGCCTACGAGACCCTGCGCCACGTGCTGGAATATGACCGGGATTTCATCGAGCGCTGGATGGACGAGCGCCGGCGGGACGTGGCCTTCCTGGCGACCCTGCCCGTGGTCCAGCGCCAGGACTTCCCGGCCATGAAGCACGTGTTCCAGCAGTACGCCGCCACCCATGACGACGTGTCTGGGGTGGTGTTCATTGATGCGGACGGCTTCAACGTGGTGGACTCCAGCGGCCCCAAACTTGTCAATGTCCAGGATCGCGACTACTTCCGCGCCGGACAGGAAGGCCGGGCCTTCGTCTCGGACATTCTAATCGGTCGCACCTCGGGCGAGCCCATCATTATCGTCTCCGCACCGGTGCTGGTGGCTGGCGAGTTCAAGGGCGTGATCATGACCCCCGTGCGCCTGACCACGGTGGATGCCCTGCTGCGCTCCCTCAAGGTGGGCCGCCAGGGCAGTGTGGCCCTGCTGGACGGCCATGGCGCCTGGCATGTGGGCCAGGGTGAATCCGTCGCCAGCGGTTCCGCCAATGCCACCACCGCCTTCCTCCCCCAGGCCGACCTGCAGCGCGCCCTGGCCCGGGGCGAGGCCGTGAACACGGTGAACGCCCAGGGGCAACGGGCCCTGGGGGCGGCCATTCCCCTGAATGGCGGCGCCTGGGTGCTGGCCGGGCAATTGCCCCTGGCCGAGGCGCTGGAGGAGTACAGCACCTTCCTGCTCACGGCCCTGCTGGGCGGCCTGCTGACCCTGGCGGCCATCACGCCGTTTTTGTTGCGGATCATCCGGTCCCTGGAGCGGCCCATGCATCAGCTGGCGGAGCTTGCCAGGGACATGGCCGAAGGACGGTTCGCCACCTCCTGCCCGTTCCCCGGCCCTCGGGAGCAGTCCCTGTGGGAGGTTCGCGTCCTCACCGAGGCCTTTTGTCGCATGCAGGAAATGGTGGGGGAAAGCATGGAGACCCTCAAGCAGGTGGCCATTACCGACCAGCTTACCGGGCTGGCCAACCGGCGGCACCTGATGGTCGAGGGCAGCCGCATTGTGGACATCTGCCTGCGGGGCGATGCGCCTTGCACCTGTATCATGGCCGACGTGGATCACTTCAAGCGCATCAACGATACCTGGGGCCACCAGGTGGGGGACGAGGCCCTGCGTCTGGTGGCCGCCACCCTGCGGCGGGAATGCCGGGGATCCGATATCCTGGCCCGGTTCGGGGGAGAAGAATTCGTCGTCGTGGCTCCCAATGCGGATCAGGTTCAGGGGGTGGAACTGGCCGAACGGCTGCGGCTGGCCATCGTCGCGGCCGAGTTGTGGGTGGGGGATGTGCGGGTGCCCATGACCATGAGCTTTGGCGTGGCGGAATGCCTTGGGGAAAGCCTGGAGACCGTGGCCTCCCACGGGTCGGCCACCATCGATTTGGTGCTGCAGGATGCCCTGCGCCGGGCGGATGCAGCCCTGTACCAGGCCAAGCAAAGTGGCCGCAACCAGGTAGCCGTGGACGGCGATTTCTGAGGCCGACTCCGCCGGGCCGTGTTTCTGCCGCACCAGGGCTTGCCTTGATCCCGGGATCATGCCACAGACGCGGGCATGTTCACCGCCGTCTCCTTTGATATCGTCCTCTTCTGTGCCCAGGCTGCGGCCATCGTGCTGGAGGCCATGCCCTTTCTGCTGGCGGGCTCCATCCTGGGGGCCTGCGTGGATGTGTGGCTTACCCCCGAACGCGTGGCCAAATACGTTCCTTCCAGCCGGGCCGGCAGCATTTGCGCCGGCCTGTTTGCCGGGGTCCTGCTGCCCACCTGCGAGTGCGGCGTGGTGCCCGTGGTGCGCCGGCTCCTGGCCCGGGGGGTGCCCTCCGGCGCGGCCTTCGCCTACCTGCTGGCCGGGCCGGTGGTCAATCCCGTGGTCATCGCCTCCACCTGGTTCGCCTTCAAGGGGGATCCGACCCTGCTGGCCGCACGCCTGGGCATGACCCTGGTGACGGCGGGCTGTACTGCGGCGGTGTTGGCCGGCATCCCTTCTGTCGTGGCCCTGCGGGGCACTGGCCAGGCCGCGGGCTGCGGCTGCGGCCATGACCATGACCACAACCACAACGGAGGCTGCGGTTGTGGTTGCGATGTGAATGATGCCGAGTCCTTACCCATGTGGGCCCGCATTGCGCGTACGGCTTCGAGGGAGTTCATCGCCATGAGCCAGTTCCTGGTGCTGGGGGCCCTGGCCGCGGCGGCCTTCCGCAGCTTCGTGCCAGGCTCGGTGGTCCAGTCCCTGTCGGACAACCTGCCCCTGGCCGTGCTGGGCATGATGGGTCTGGCGGTGCTGCTGTCCATCTGCTCCGAGGCCGATGCCTTCGTGGCCGCCAGTTTTTCGGCCTTTCCCTGGCCTGCCCTGGCGGCCTTCACGGTCATCGGTCCCATGCTGGATTTGAAGCTGCTGCCCATGTTCTGGGCCTCCTTCCACCCGCGAGTGGCCACGGTGCTGACGATTCTGCCGTTCCTGCTGGTGGCGGTCATGGCCCTGGCCCTGGGGCAGTTCGTTCCCCTGGGGGGCCAGCCATGAGCACCCTGACGCAGCGTCTCGGCGGCCGACTGGAGGCGGCGGTGTTCCTGGCCCTGGGGGGATGGTGCCTGCGCCTGCTCATGACCGGGGATTCCTGGCTCTTCCTGCACCCGCGGTTCCGTGTGTTGCTGGCGGGCTCGGCCTTTGTGTGCGTGTTTTTCGGCATGCTGCTCATGCTGCACCCCCTGCCGCGGCCCCACTGGCGGGGTATGGCCTGCCTGGTGCTGACCATTGCCCTGGGCGTGGCCGGGCAGCGAGGGCTGCGGCCGCAGGGAGCCGAGTCCCTGGAGCGCCTGTCCCAGGCCGACACGCCGGCCGCCTTCACCTATGATGGCCGCGACTACCTGCCCCTGAACCTGGCGGAACTCTACCTGCTGACCGAGTCCGACCCCCCGCCCGGGGCCGACGACCGCTTCGCCCTGCAGGGCATGCTGTTGCCGGACCCCGAAGGCCTGGCCCCTGGGGTGCTGTTGCGGTTGCAGATCGTCTGTTGCCTGGCGGACGCCGTGGGGGTTGGCTTTCGGGTGGAAGGAGGAAAGCTGCCGCCCCCCGATGGTCGCTGGGTGCGCCTGCTGGGTCGGCTGCGGCCCGTGTCCGAGGCCATGGCCGAGGCGGCGCGCCAATCTGCCGTGTCCTCGCAGTTCCAGGGCGTATTTGTGGCCGTGGTGGCGCCGGGGCATGTGTTTGTGGTGGAAGAGGTGCAGACCATCAGCACGCCGGCCATGCCCTTCATCGGGGAAATCCGCATGGAGCCGCCCTTTGCCTACTGAAGCAGGGCGTCGGGGGGCACCATGAGACAGGTCGGGGTGATGTGGTGATCTGTAGACATTGATGGATGGTGGCGCCGTTGGCACACAACGCGTCATCTGATGTGGTAAGTCACCACAAATCAACGGGCAACGCAAGAATCTATTGCGCCGCGCCGCAGGACAGGAACGCCCCGCCGGCGCGGCGACAATGGGGAGATGGATCAGCGATGTTCAGACGGCGCAGTCTGCTTCCTTGGTGGATCCAGGGCCCGCCAGGGGGCGGAAGCATTTTTTTCCGGCCCGGCAAATGGGGCAGACCCAGTCTTCGGGCAGGTCTTCAAAGCTGGTCCCGGGCGGGATTTTTTTGCGCTTGTCACCCTTGTCGGGATCATAGATGTAGCCGCAGTTCACGGTCTGGCATTGCCACATGTCTTCGGGTCGAGCCATGCGTGCCCCCTTGCACGTTCAGCGGTTCCCCCGGCCGATGCCGGCAGGGGCGAATATCCCTTCCTACCAGGGGAGAACGGGAAGTCAAGCCGGTTCGGCGCATGTTGCAGCCCACTGCATGCATTGTCTGCACCGAGCAAACAGGATATGGTGACGGCCTTCACACGTTCAAGGAATAACACATGCCTAAAACTATTCAAGAAATCAACGCAAAGATCAAGGCCGGCAAGGCCGTGGTGCTGGATGCCGAAGAAATGGTCCAGGCCGTGAAAGACATGGGCCTCAAGGCCGCGGCGGAGCAGGTGGACGTGGTGACCACCGGCACCTTCTCCCCCATGTGCTCCTCGGGCATGCTCTTCAACTTCGGGCAGGAGCCGCCCACCATCAAGGCGTCCTCCGTGAGCCTGAACAGCATCCCGGCCTATGGCGGCCTGGCCGCCGTGGACGCCTACCTGGGGGCCACGGAGCTGCCCAAGGACGATCCCCTGAACAAGGTGTACCCCGGCCAGTTCAAGTACGGCGGCGGCCACGTGATCGAAGATCTGGTGGCCGGCAAGGCCGTGCGCCTCAAGGCCAAGGGCTACGGCACGGACTGCTACCCCCGCCGGGAGCTGGAAAAACAGGTCACTCTGGCCGAGCTGCCCTACGCCCAGCTGCTCAACCCCCGCAACGGCTACCAGAGCTACAACGTGGCCGTGAACCTGGGGTCCAAGCTCATTTATACATACATGGGGCCCATCAAGGCCAAGCTGCGCAACGCCAACTACGCCACCTCGGGCTGTCTCTCGCCCCTGTTCAATGATCCGTTGTTCAAGACCATCGGCCTTGGCACCAAGATCTTCCTGGGCGGCGGCGTGGGCTGGGTGCTGGGCGCCGGCACGCAACATAATCCCGCACCCAAGCGCACGGAGCGGGGCATCCCCCTGTCCGCCGCGGGCACCCTCATGGTCCGCGGGGACATGAAGGGCATGACGGCGCGCTACCTGCGCGGGGTATCCTTCGTGGGCTACGGCTGCTCCCTGGCCGTGGGGCTGGGCATCCCCATCCCCATCCTCAATGAGGAGATGGCCTACTACACCAGCGTGAGCGATGCGGACATCCCCATGCCCGTGAAGGATTACTCCCAGGACTACCCCCAGGGTGTGCCGCGGGTGCTCAAACACGTGACCTATGCCGAGCTCAAATCCGGCTCCATTGAGGTGGAAGGCAAGCAGGTGCCCGCCGTGCCCCTGACGAGTTGGGTGCTCTCCAAGGAAATTGCCCAGACCCTCAAGCAGTGGATCCAGGGTGGGCAATTCACTCTTACCGAAGCACAGGAGTTGCTGCCGGCGGGATAATGCAGGAACCAACGCTGGACGATCTGTTGCGACAGCTGCGGGAGGCGCTTGCCCTGCGCACTCCCGCGCTGCTCGCCTGCTCCGGAGGCCTGGATTCCCGGTTCCTGGCCCATGTGTCCCGTCTGTGGGGCCTGGACGTGGAGGCCGTGTTCATCACCGGCCCGCACCTGACGCCCCGGGAAATCGCCTGGGCCAAGGACTGGATACCCCGCCGCGGCCTGCGGCTGCATGTATTACCCTTCAACCCCCTGCACGACCCCCGCGCCGGTCAAAACCAGCGCGACCGCTGCTACCATTGCAAGCGGGCCATCTTTACCCGCGTCAAACTTCTGGCGGCAGACCTGGGCCGGCAGCACGTACTGGACGGCTCCAATGCCTCCGATGCCCAGGAATACCGCCCCGGCCGCGCCGCCCTGGCAGAGCTGGGCGTGGCCAGCCCCCTGGCCCTGGCCGGCCTGTCCAAGGCCCAGGTGCGCCGGGCTGCCTTGGCCACGGGCCTGGAGCTGCCGGACCAGCCCTCCCGCTCCTGCCTGTTGACGCGCCTGGCCTACGGCCTGGTGCCCACGGAGGCCCTGCTGGCCCGCCTGGCATTGGCCGAGGACGCCCTGACCCGCCTGGGGCTGCGGGATTTCCGGCTGCGGGTGCGTCTCTCCCCCCCCGAAGATGGCCCTCCGCGGCAGCAGTTCACCCTGCACATTGCCCAGGCGGAACGTGACCACTGGCTGCGGGTGCGGGCCCTGGGCGTGGCGGCCCTGCGGGTGGAAGGTTTTTTCCCCTGCCGGGTGCGGCTGGAAGAGACGGTGAGCGGATATTTTGACCGCCCTTCCGCAGGAGAGTCGAAGATTTTTCCTGGACATGAGGGGTGGAGTTAGGCTAGTTTAGCTTCTTTTGAAATCATCATCCGAGATCCAACAAGGAGCACCCATGGGCGCCCACAAAAAAATTGAACGGAAAAAAGAACTCGACCGCCGCCGTCATCGCCGCAAAGAGCGGATGAAGGAACGCATCCGCGAGGCCAAGGCAGCAGCTGCCAAGGCCAAGTCCTAGTCCGGCTGGCCCGGTTCGTGCATCGTCCCCTCCCAATGAGGATCGGGCGGTTGCCGAGAATTGACAATCTCGTGCAGGCTGCTTAGAGGTTCTCCCCTGAGCAAGGTTGTTCCGTTGGAGGGAGTCATGCCAATTTACGAATACCGTTGTCAGGATTGCGAGCAGATTTTCGAAGAGTGGCAGAAGGATTTCAAGGAACGTGAAGTCTCGTGCCCGGTGTGCAGCGCCAGGGCGGAGCGGCTCATTTCCAGCACCTCCTTGATCCTGAAGGGCACAGGCTGGTATGTGACGGATTATTGCAAACGTTCCGATTCCGGCGGCG
>JAIWOE010000086.1 GCA_020217165.1 Desulfovibrio sp.
AGGACAGGGCGGCTGTCTGGAGATGGAGATGGGGACGGTCGGCGAGGGCGGTGGCCCGGGGGGCCTGATGGCCCCGCAACACCGCCTGGGCACGGCCGTGAGTCGAAAAATCGGCAAGGCGGTAGCGCGTAATCGATGTAAGCGGCTGCTGCGGGAGTGGTTCCGGCTGCATCGGCAGGACCTACCCTGGCTAGCCCCCCTGCCAGCTTCCGATGCCGATGCCGGTGTTCAGTCATCGCCAACCCCGGCGGGGTTGGATCTGGTGGTGGTGCCCCGGCGAGTGGTGGACGTCCTGGCCCTGGATCTGGAGACCGTCTCCCGCGAGCTGACGCCCCTGATTCGCCGTGCCTGGAAGGACTGTCTGCAGCAGGCCGAGATTCCCGGGGGTGTCCCGGCCAAAAAGCGCCGCTGATTCGCGTTCCCACCGTATTTCCGCGTGGCGTCCCATGAAAAAATCCACCGAGCCCCGTATTGGCCCTGTTGCAGGGCTTGTGATTTGGTGCATCAAAGGGTATCAAACAGTCCTCTCGCCGTGCTTGCCCCAGGCGTGCCGGTTTTGGCCGTCATGTTCTGAGTATGCCATCGGCGCTGTGCGCACGCACGGCCTGGCTGCAGGAATGCTGCTGGGCATGTGGCGCATTCTGAGATGCAATCCCTGGAATGCCGGCGGGGTGGACCCCGTCCCGGAACGGTTGCCTGCGTGGTTCACCAGGGCAGGCCTGGCCGGTGGACGGGAGCAGGCGAGGGCAGATGGGCCGCAGCGGTCCGGCATGCCTGATGCGCCTGCTACTTCCGATGTGGCTGACGCTCCCGGCGCAGCCATGCAGGCGGCCGACGGACGGCGGGGCTGACGCAGCGTGCGCAGACTCCCGCAGAAGGATCGCATCATGCCTCCGCCGCATGCGCCGTGCGCAGTGCCGCGGGTGCTGGATGCGGCAACTCAACTGATTCGCAGTGCACGCGTTCGGCCATGCATGCCGCACGTGCGGCGCTGCAGAGCAAGGCTCAGTGCACATGCAGAATTCTCCTGATCAGAAGCGCCTCGTCATTGCCGTGGTCCTTTCCCTGGGCGTGCTCCTGGGGTGGGGGTACTTCTTTCCAGCGCCCAAGGCGCCGCCGCCGGTGGTCAACGCCACGGCCGACAACACCACCCAGCCCCAGGCCCTGCAGGCAGAGCAGTTCTCCGCCCCGACTCCCGCCGAGCCCGTGAAAACCGTGGCTGGAAGCCCCGTGGTGGTGCAGGGGCCGTTGTATAAAGCCGTGTTCAATACCGCAGGCGGCTGGTGCTCCACCTTCCAGCTGCATCAATACAAGGTTTCCATTGAGGAAGGCGCGCCGGATGTAGACCTGGTGGCTCCCGGCGCCGGCGTTGCGTTTCCCATGGGCGTGCTGTTTTCCAAGTATCCCACCTGGGAGGTCTTTTCCTGGGGGCCGGCCCTGGGCGCAGACGGTCAGCCCGTCAGCGAGCTGAACCTGGCCGATGGCAAGAACGCCACCCTGTCCTTCGTGGGCGAGGCCGCGGGCATTCGGCTGGTGCGGACCCTGACCTTTGATCCCACCACCTATTACATTGCCGAATCCCTGGCCATCCGCAACATCAGCGAAGACGCCAAGCAGGTGGGGGACGTGCGCTTCACCATGTCCGTGCTGCCGTTTACCGCCGCCGGTGACAGCTACAATGTCACCCGAGTGGCCGCCTACGATGACGACGGCTTCAAGGAAGATCATGATCAGAAAGACCTGCGTGACAAGGGCTTCCACCGAGACAAAGGCGTGCGCTGGGGTGGCGTGCTCAGCACCTACTTCATGGCCGTCCTGGCTCCGGTAAACCTCGACGCCCCGGCCCAGTTCCAGGCCAGACTGGAAGACGGCATCTTCCGCACCTCCCTGACCACCCCAGCGGAGCAGTTGGCCCCGGGCGCGGAAACCGTCATCAAAATGGGCTACTATCTGGGCCCCAAGGATCCCGCGTACCTTGACGTGCTGCCCAACAGTCTGGCCACGGCCATTGATTACGGCTTCTTCAACGTCATCGCCAAGCCCTTGCTGGTGGCCCTGAACTTCTTCTATTCGCTGGTGGGGAACTATGGCGTGGCCATCATCCTCCTCACCATCTGCGTGAAAATTCTCTTCTGGCCCCTTTCCGCCAAGAGCTACAAGTCCATGGAGCAGATGAAAAAGCTGCAGCCCATGATGGCCAAGATCCGCGAGAAGCATGCCGATGATCGCCAGAAGATGAATGAAGAGATGATGAGGCTGTACAAGACATACAAGGTGAACCCGGCTGGCGGCTGTTTGCCCATGCTGCTGCAGATTCCGGTGTTCATCGGCCTGTACCAGGCCCTGCTGGGTGCCATCCAGCTGCGGCACGCCGCGTTCATCTCCCACGTGCCCTTCACGGACCTCATCTGGCTGGCGGACCTCTCGGCCAAGGATCCCTACTACGTGACGCCCCTCATCATGGGCGGCACCATGTTCCTGCAGCAAAAATTGAGCCCGCCCCCGGGCGATCCCATGCAGGCCAAGATCATGATGCTCATGCCCGTGATCTTCACCTTCATGTTCCTCAACTTCTCTTCGGGGTTGGTGCTGTACTGGCTGGTGAACAACGTCCTCTCCATCGCACAGCAGAAGTGGATGCTCCGGAACGCCTGATGGCGCATGCAGCGCATCCTCAAGCCATGATTGCGGGAGAGACAATGGACGAGTTCCGGACATTTGAAGGCAAGAGCATCGACGACGCCATATCCCAGGCCCTGGCATACTTCGACGTTGGCAGGGCTCAGTTGGAAATAGACATCATCAGCGACGCCAAAACAGGCATCTTTGGCTTGGTGGGCGCGCGCAAGGCGCAAATCAAGGCCCGCCGGCGAGAGTCGGCGCGCAAACAGATGGAAGCCGTGCGGGAGGCCGTGCGGGCCACCTTGGAAGAGGTGAGCCTCCCGACGCCACAGGACGCAGCCCCGCCCCAGCCAGCGACGCCTGCCGGGTATGGGCCTGGGGGAGGGGAGACGCAGGACGCCGAAGTCGGCATCGCCGCCCAAGGCCCGGAGTCCTCAGCTGCCCCTGGCACTCCGGGAGACAGCGACCAGGAGACTGCCGCCACATCCAGGCAGGAAAAGTCCCGCCGTAGCCGTTCCCGGCAGAAGCCGTCCCGCAAGGAGTCCACTGCCGGACCAGCGGCAGAGGCGGCATCCTCCGGCACGACATCCTCCGGGCATGCAGTCCAGCCTTCCCGGGCTGGCCGCGGCGACAGGACCAACAATTCCGGCAAGGCCGATCCCGCTTCTTCCGCCACCGTCCTGCCGGACCTGTCCGACGATCAGGCCGAGTCGGTCAAGGAGCAAGTGCAACAGATGATGGAGCACCTTCTGGCTCCCCTGGTGGGCGAGCCAGTGTTGCAGCTCTCCATGCCGGAGCCCGGCAAGATTCTGGTGGGAGTGGACGCTGGCGAGGACGCCGGCTTGCTCATCGGCAAGGAAGGCGGCACCCTGGCCGCTCTGCAGTACCTTGCCAACCGCATCCTTGCCCGGCACTGCGATGGCCCCTTGCCGCGCGTGTCCATGGAAGCCGGCAACTACAAGGAACGCCAGGATGATACCTTGCGCCAGATGGCCCTGGGCCTGGCGGAAAAAGCCCGGAGCACGGGCAAGGCCCAGTCCACGCGGCCCCTTTCTTCCTATCATCGGCGTGTCATTCACCTGGCCCTGCAGGAGGATGACGGCATCGTGACCCGCAGCAAGGGCGAAGGCGCCCTGAAGCGGGTGGTCATCCTGCCCAAAAAGGCCAGCCGGGCCCAGCCAGGGCAGGAAGGAGACGCCGCCAATGCCACACCGGACGGCAGCGCTAGGCCTGCCAACGGCACCCAAACCGAGGCGTCGGCCAACGGCGGTGCTGAGGGCGAAACGTCCAAGCCGCGCCGTCCGCGCCGTCCCCGTCGCAGGCGGGGGCAGGGCGATGCCCAGCGCCAGGCCGCAGGGGCGGAATCGGCAGCCTCGACCGGAGAGACTGGCGGGACTGGCGAATTAGGCGAAGTTGGCGATGTTGGCGACGCTGGCGCATCCCCCAGCATGGCCGAGATCCCTGCCGCGCCTGAAACGCCCGTCGCACCCGCTGCGCCGGCACCCACGCCACTTCCGCCCGCAGAGCAATAGCCGGGCAGCGCCGTGTCCTACGCCGGGGACGACACCATTGCCGCCATCGCCACGCCGCCCGGCCAGGGCGGGGTGGGGGTGGTACGCCTCTCCGGGCCCAACAGCCGTAGCGTCCTAGCGCGTCTGTTCCGACCGTCCGCCCCGGGATTCAAAGACTATCTCCCACGATACCTGCACCACGGCCATGTGCGCACCGCCCATGGCCGGGTGCTGGATGAGTGCCTGGCCGTGCTGTTCCCTGCCCCCCGATCCTTTACCGGGGAAGACGTGGCCGAGCTGCACTGCCATGGGGGCGCCGCCATCCTGCGCTCGGTGCTGGAGGCCATCCTGGCCACGGGACTGGCGCGACCGGCCTTGGCCGGTGAGTTTTCCCGGCGGGCCTTCCTGCATGGCAAGCTGGATTTGGCCCAGGCCGAGGCTGTGGCCGAGGCCATTGCCGCACCCACCACCGCCGCTGCCCAGCTGGCCCAGGATCGCCTTTCCGGGGCCCTGTCCCGACGTATCGACACTCTGCGGCAGATCCTGGAATCCCTCAAACGGGATTGTTGCCTGGCCGTGGATTTCCCTGAGGATGAGGTGGAATGCCTGCCGCCGGAGGTGTTTCGCCGCCAGGTGGACGAGGTGCGGGAGGCCGTGGCCGGGCTGGCGGCCCAGCACCGGCGCACCCGCGTCTGGCGGGAAGGGGCGCTGGTGGTGTTGGCTGGCCGGGTCAATGCCGGCAAGTCCAGTCTGCTCAACGCCCTGCTGGGTCGGCAGCGGGCCATCGTCTCCGATGTGCCGGGCACCACGCGGGATTACCTGGAAGAATCACTGCTGCTGGAGGGCCTGGCCATCCGTCTGGTGGATACGGCCGGCCTGCGCGATGCAGGGGAGATTGTCCCTGGCGGGCTGGACGGCGCCGAGTCTCAGGGCATCGCCCGCAGCCGCGAGTTGATGGACGGTGCGGATCTGGTGCTGCTGGTGGTGGATGCCTGCTCGGACGACGCCGCCCGTCCCGATAGCCCGGAACAGGCCCTGCTGGCCCGCCTGCAGGCTCCCTCGTCCTCCCGGACCGTGGTAGTGCTGAACAAAATGGATGTGGCCGGCACCGCGTTGTCGGCAACGTTTCCCGACGCCGTGCCGGTGAGCGCGACCACGGGCCAGGGCCTGGACAGGCTGGTGCACACCATTGCCGAGCATTTGGCCGCCGCCGCGCCGCAGCCCCGCCCCGGAGAGCTGACCCCAAACCTGCGCCAGACCATGCTGCTGGAGCAGGCCGATCACGAACTGGCCCAGTTGCAGGCGGACCATGCCGCGGGCCTGCCCTGGGATGTGCTGGCCGTGCGTCTGGACGCTGCCGCGGCCCTGCTGGCGGAACTTACCGGCGCCATCACCAGCCAGGACATTCTGGATCAGATTTTTTCCAGCTTCTGCATCGGCAAGTAAGGTCTGCCTCAGATCATGGGGGGCAGGCCCCAGATGCGCCGGAGCCTGCCAAAGGCCTCCCGCAAATCCGCTTCCTTCAAATCAAGGGTTTGCAGCAGTTTCCAGATGGCCCCGGCCTCGCGGATGGCCAGGCAATCCGCCTCAAGCACCCGCAGCCGGTTGCGGTGGAACCAGAACGGGAACAACAGGCAGTGGGCCGGCCGCACGTCCCGCGGCAGCCGGCAGCCGTGGTCGCCCAGGAACACGCAGGCGCCGGTGCCGGTCACGGCCAGCTGCATGTGCCGGCCGGCCTCGGGGATGAGCTCCCGCACTCGCAGCGCATCGTCGGGGAACAGACGGAGCATGGCCGCCAGGAAGGCCGGGGAGTTGGGCGCCGGGGCCACGGGCGACACGCCGGGGATAAGCTCGTGGGCGGCGGCTTCCAGTCTGGCCACCTCCTCCTCGAACAGGGGGAAGAGCATGTCCTCGTCCCCGGGCACCACCACGCAGCACTTGGCGCAGCGGGCGCACACATGGGGAGTGGGCGGAAAAGCCAGGATGTCCGGCGGGGTGTTGCAGGCAGGCATCAGCGCTGGATACCGCCTCCCCGCAACCCACGTCAACCATGCGGCAACGTCGCCCTTGTCTGCGGAGGCAGAGGCAGGTAAAGGACTGCACATGCTTGACGAACGCGTGCTGCCAGCCGCCATTCCCCTGGCTGCCATCGCCCTGGACCTGCTCCTGGGAGATCCCCACCGCTTTCCGCATCCCGTGCGCGGGCTGGGGTTCCTGGCCCGGGGCATGGAGCGCCTGTTCCGGCCGCAGTCCGATTCGCCGCGGTTGCAGCGGGCCATGGGCCTGTGCTGTACCATGCTGCTGATGCTCCTGGCAGGCAGCGTGGCCGGCGCGGCGGTGGTCTTCCTGCCCCTGGGGGGTGTCGTGGCCTTGTATTTGGCCTATGCAGGCCTGGCCCTGGGGCAGTTGCGGCGGGAGGCCCGGCGTGTGCTCAAGTTCACCGGCGAGCAGGACGGGTTGTCCCGCACGGCCCTGCGCATGCTGGTGAGTCGGGACACGGAGCACCTGACCCTGCCCCAGGTCCGGCGGACCCTGGCCGAGACCGTGAGTGAAAACGCCTCCGATGGCTTCGTGGCGCCGTTTTTTTACCTGGCCCTGTTCGGCCCACCCGGATTGTGGGCGTACAAGGCCGCCTCCACCCTGGATTCCATGTGGGGCTACAAGACGCCGCACTATCTGCATTTTGGATGGGGGGCGGCCCGTGTGGACGATGTGCTGAACATCATCCCGGCCCGCCTCACCGCCGTGGCCATTCTCCTGGTGGCCTGGGCCAGGGGCCTTTTGGGGGGGTACAGTCCGGCCCGCCTCAGGCGCGCCTGGCGATACACCGTGCGCGATGCCCGCAAAACCCCCAGCCCCAACGCCGGCTGGCCCATGGCCGCCGCAGCCTGGGGCCTTGGCGCGGGCATGGGCGGCCCGGCCCGCTACCACGGGCAGGAAGTCCACAAACCCTGGCTGGGGCCTCCCGAGGGCGATAGCCTGGACCCCCGGCAGTGGACGCAGCCACGCTGCGAGACGCTGGTGGAAGTCTGCACCGCGGCCTGCCTGGCAGCCGCCCTGGCCCTGCACCTCTTTGTGCTGGGCCTGCTGTGGCTGGACATCTCCTGGCTTGGCTATTTTACGGGATGATGGCACACTGGCCGGACATGGTGACCGCCGTGGCAGCAGCACATCCGAGCCCTTCAGGAGGCGACATGTTTGCAGTGATCGTGACCCTTCAAATCAAACCCGGGAAGCGTGAGCAGTTCCTGGAAGTCATGCTGGACGACGCCGTCAATTCCGTGCAGCTGGAGCCCGGATGCCTGCAGTTCAACGTGGTCCAGAGCGCCGAGGACGACCACCGGCTGCATCTGTACGAGGTCTATGCCAGTGCGGACGCCTTTGAGACCCACAAGGCCATGCCGCATTTTGCCCGGTTTGGCGCCGCTGCCGGGGAGCTGCTGGTGAGTCCCCCGGTCATCACCACGGGCACGCACCTCTTCCCGGCGGACACTGCCTGGAGCAAGCAGCCGGCTGCCTCGCTCGCGCCTGTGCATCTCAGCATGCCTGTGTTTTCCACGAACTTGACTCGGAGGCTGTCGGCATCTCGCGGATCTCGCGGATCCGGCGGCCTCCGGATCCGGACGCGCTGGCTGTGTCTGGCGTGTCTGCTGCTGCTGGTCCACCTGGCGTTTCCGGGGCAGGTGGTCGCCGATGTCAGGCAGGGCACGCTGCTGGTGGGCGTTACCGAGGCCCCGCCCTTTGCCTACAAGGAACCCGGAGGCGACTGGACTGGCATTGCCGTGGAGTTGTGGCGGGCCATCATGACCCACCACGGGCAGGCCTTCACCTGGCAGGAAATGTCCCTGCACGAGCTGTTGGCGGCCGTGGAACAGGGGACCATCGATGCCGGCGTCACCGCCTTGTCCATCACTGCCAGCCGGGAACAGCGCATGGACTTTTCCACCCCGTATTTCGATGCGGACCTCGCCATCATGGTGCCCCACAAGGCCTCCTCCGGCGTGTTCCTGAATGTGGTGGAAGAGATTTTTTCCCTGGATTTTTTGGCCTATGTCGCCGTGATGCTACTGTTTGCCCTGGTGGCGGGGTGCCTGGTCTGGCTCCTGGAACGACGGGTGAACCCCGACCAGTTCCGCCGTGGCATGGCCGGCATGTTCGACGGCGTCTGGTGGGCCAGCGTGACCATGACCACGGTGGGCTACGGCGATACCGCGCCCAGGTCCGTGCCGGCGCGCATGGTGGCCATGTTCTGGATGTTCAGCTGCGTGATCCTGGTCACGGTGTTCACGGCCAGCATCACCACCACTCTCACCCTGAACCGCATGGGCGGCCGGGTGACCACGGTGGCGGATCTGGCCACGGCCCACACCGGTTGCGTGGCCGATTCCATGGCAGAGGACTTCCTGCAGCACTTAAACGTCCGGCCGCAGCGCTCCCCGACCCTGGAGGCGGCCCTGGCGGCCCTGCGTGCCGGCACGCTGGATGCCGTGGTGCACGACAGGCCGCTGCTGCAGTACGCCATGGCCCAGGGGCAGGCCCGGCGACTGGCCCTGCTGCCAGTGGTGGTGGAAAATGATGCGTACGGGTTTGCCTTTCCTGCCCACAGTCCGTTGCGCAAACTGGTGAACGTGGAGCTGCTGCACCTGCGGGCCAACCGCACATACTGGGACGCCCTGATCCGCAGATTTCTGGGGGAATGAGCGCGGGACGTTACAGGCCGCAGGCTCAGGCTGTCTCGTGCACGATGCTGCCGCTGCGGGATTCGGCCACCGCAGCCACTTCCGCAGCCGAAGGCAGGCCGGCGGCGTGCTGCTGGGCGGCGTTCACCTCGGCCCGCTCCTGCTGCACCCGGGCCGGCGGGGTGGAGAGTTCGGTGGAATCCGGCGGCATGATGCCGATCTTCTTGCGGCCTTCATACCAGACAGCCATTTCATGCAGGTCCCGGCCCACACTGGATTGGGAGTGCCGGGTCCATTGCTTGATGGTGGCCCACATTTCGTCGCGTGAGAAGCCGGTTGCAGACATGGCTATCCTCCTGCGAAGCGGGAACGAGCGCGGCGGTCAGGCCATGTAGCGGGCCAGACGCCCGGTGTCGGATTCGATGAGGGGCGTGACATCCACGGCCTGGGGCAGGTCCGTGCTGGCCAGGCCCAGGGTGTGCAGCTTGCTGAACTGGGTCGCCAATTCCCGCTGAATCTGGGATGCCAGGGAGTTGGAAATGCTGGAGAGTTGGGAGATGGCCTCCCACTGCTGGGCCTGGGTCCAGGGCATAAGGGCCTCCGCTGCCTGCGGCGCTGTGGTGTCAGAAACAATGCGCGTCAGGAAAGACTCACTTCTATGGTCAAATCCCCAAACGGTGTGCTGAAGGGAATGCCGATGACCGGCCCACTGGTGGGGTGCACCACCGTGTGTCCCTTGCCATGCAGCACCTTGGGAATGCCGGCATGAAACTTCATGCCTTGGGTGGCCAGGCCTTTGCGGGCCTGCCCGGAAATCATGTTCGTCAGTTCGCCCACGCCATCGTACACGTCGGGCCCCAGCTCCCGGATGGTTTCATTGAGCATGTTGCCCACAATCACCTTGGCGCATTCCTCAGGGAAGGTCAAGGCAATGGATCCGTTGGCGTACCCATTGACGTTGATGATTCCCGACACCTCGCCGCGGGCAAAGGTGGATTCCTTGAGAAAGGGTTTTCCCGGTGTGGGCACCACCTGGGCCATGGTGGTGAGCACGTCGATGACGGCCTGCAGAAAAGGATTAATGAAATCCACGTCAAACGGACGCTTGCGCTGTCTGGCGACAGGACCTTGACGGGAAGGGGAGTTGGGCGCACCTTGGGCCATGACGGCTCACTCGGCTGGGTGTTTCGATGTAGCCTCGGCAAGCCTCCTTGCCAGGTCATCATCCGGAGACATACTAGATATTCCCTAATCCGCGGTCAAGCAACGCCGTGAGGGAGGGAACGAAAATTCGGGAGCAGTGGATATGTCTTATGAAAAACACACCGTGCGGTTGTCCGTACAGGGGATGACCTGCGGTGCGTGTTCGGCCAGGGTGCAACGGGTGGCCTCCATGCAGGCGGGGATTGCCGGAGCGGATGTGTCCCTGCCGGCAGCCACCGCCGAATTGATTCTGGATGATGCCCTGGACGATGCCGGCCGCCGCCAGGCCGTGGACGCCGTGCTGCAGGCCATTGCCAACGCGGGCTTCACCGCCAGCCTGGCCTCCCGCCAGGCAGACGCCCGGGCCACATGGGAAGCCCGGCAGCAGGACATGGCCCGGGAGCTGGAAGGCTGGCGGCGGCGGCTCATGCCAGCCTTTGCCTTTACCATCCCATTGTTCATCATTTCCATGGGAGAGATGGTCGGTTTGCCCATGCCGGCCCTGCTTTCGCCGCATCATCATCCCCTGTCCTTCGCCCTGGTCCAGCTGGCGCTGGTGGCGCCGGTGGTCTGGACCGGCCGGCAGTATTACGTGTCCGGGATCAGCAAGCTGCTGGCCAAAGCGCCGAACATGGATTCCCTCATCGCCCTGGGCACGGGGGCGGCGGTGGTCTATTCCTGCTGGAATACGCTGGAAATCGCCCTGGGTGTGGACCCCATGCAGCGGGCCATGGACTTGTACTTCGAGGGGGCGGCGGTCATCATTACCTTGGTTTCCCTTGGGAAGTATTTTGAGTTGCGCTCGCGCATGCGCACGTCCTCGGCCATCAAATCCCTGCTGCAGCTCACTCCGGAACAGGCCACCCGGGTTCTGGCCGCTCCTGGAGAGGACGTCTTGACCACCGCCTCCACCGAGGTTGTTTCCGTGGAGCAGGTGCGCCCTGGCGACGTGCTCCTGGTGAAAAGCGGCGAGCGCGTGCCCGTGGACGGTGAAATCGTGGCCGGCGAGGCGGCGCTGGACGAAAGCATGCTCACCGGCGAAAGCCTGCCCGTGACCAAAAGCATCGGCGATGCCGTGGCCGGCGGCACCGTGAGCGTGCAGGGCAGCCTGCGCATGCGAGCCACCCGCGTGGGGGAGGAGACGGTGCTCTCGCGCATCATCGCCCTGGTGCAGCAGGCCCAGGGGTCCCGGGCGCCGGTGGCCAATCTGGCAGACAGGATTTCCCTGTATTTTGTGCCCATTGTCATGGGTATTGCCGTGGTGTCCGGCCTGGCCTGGCTGGCAGCGGGGGAACCCTTCAGCATGGCCTTGCGCATCTGCATCAGCGTGCTGGTTATTGCCTGCCCCTGCGCCATGGGCCTGGCCACGCCCACCTCCATCATGGTGGGTACGGGCCGGGGGGCTCAGCTGGGGGTGCTATTCAAGAACGGCCTGGCCCTGGAGCAGACCGGCCGGGTGGAGGTGCTGGTGCTGGACAAGACCGGCACCCTGACGCAGGGGCGACCGCAGGTCATGGAGATTGTTCCGTGCGCCGACCTGGACGAGGCCACCTGCCTGACCCTGGCGGCAGCAGCCGAGGCGGCCTCCGAGCATCCCCTGGCCAGGGCCATTGTCCGGGCGGCCCAGGAACGGGGACTGTCCCTGCCGGCGGTGACAGCCTTCCAGACCGCCACCGGCAAGGGCGTGACTGCAGTGGTCCAGACCGACGACGGCGCAAGGGAAGTCCGCATCGGCTCGCCCCAATACCTCCGCGATGCCGGGCTGTCCCTGCAGGATGACGCCCTGCTGGACGCCCAGGCCCAGGCCGGCCGCACCCCGTTGCTCCTGGCCGTGGATGGCCGGGTGGCGGCGGTGCTGGCCCTGGCAGACGCATTGCGGCCCGAGGCCCGTGAGGTGCTGGATTGGCTGCGCACCCACGGCGTGCGGCCGGTGATGCTCACTGGCGACGCCCGCCGCACGGCCCTGGCCGTGGCCCGTGAACTGGGCCTGCCCGAGGGGGATGTCATGGCCGAGGTGCTGCCCGAGGGCAAGGCCGCGGCCGTGGCCCAATGGCAACAGGGCGGCGCCCTGGTGGGCATGGTGGGGGATGGCGTCAACGATGCGCCGGCCCTGGCCACCGCCGACGTGGGCCTGGCCATGGGCTCGGGGGTGGATGTGGCCGTGGAAACCGGGGATGTGGTGCTCCTGGGCGGCGGGGCCGGGGGGGGCCTGCGCAGCCTGGTCACGGCCCTGCGTCTTTCCCGAGCCACACGGCGCAACATCCTGCAGAATCTGGGCTGGGCCTTCGGGTACAACATCCTGGGCATCCCCGTGGCCGCGGGCTTGCTGCACGCCTTTGGCGGCCCCACCCTGAGCCCCATGCTCGCCGGAGCGGCCATGGCCCTGAGCTCCGTGAGCGTGGTCAGCAACGCCCTGCGGCTCCGCTGGGTGCGGTGAGGCTCCCCGTTCGCTACGACGAGGCTTCTTCCACCACGGCAGTGTGCTTGGCCACGAACTTGGCCACACGGTACAGATAGACGAAGTAGGCCAGGCCCAGGGTGATCCAGGCCAGCAGGAACCAGAGCAGGGCATGGCCGATGCGGGAAGCGATGTCCAGATCGCACACCAGACGGCGGGAACGGCCGTTGCGGTCCACTAGCCGGGTGCGGTTGGTGCAAAAGGCTGTCAGGGCGTAGGGATACAAAAAGGCGGCCAGCCCCAGGGTGAGGATGGTCAGCAGGAACCACTTGAAGGCGTGGAAGAAGGCGGAAACGACATCCAGCTCCATTTCGAGTTCGCCGAATTTCAGCATGTCGGGCTCCGCCGGGGCCAGGATTTCAGTGCTTGACGTATTCGTCCAGGCTCAACTCTTCAAATTCCTTGCTCACCCAGAAGGCTGTGGCCCAGATCATCAGGGCCGTGGCCTGGGTGTCGTCCAGCTTTTTGAGTTTGGCTTCCAGGGCGGCCGGGGAAGAGCCGTGCCGGGTGTGCAGCAGGTCCAGCTCGCAGGCGTCGGCAATGCGCAATTGCAGGTATGCCAGCCGGCTCTGGTCCGGCAGCAGGCGCACATCCTTGTGGGATTCCACAATGGTTTTCAGCTCCGCGGTGGAGAACATGGCCTTGATGTTGTTCAACGCGCGATAAAACGTATCCACGGCCCAGGGGAGAATGAACTCCGCACCGGCGCTCTTGGTCTTGAAGAACTCCTTGAGCCACTGCTCATGCGTGGGCGTGATTCGCGCAGCCACTTGCGGCATGTGCTCCCCCTTGGCTTATGGACTGCCTGACGGGTCCAACTGCTGGATGCAAGGTGATCGCCGTGGAGCCCTCACCATTTCACCCGGTCCACAGCGCAGCTTTCATGTAGCGCATTTTCCGGGTTGGATCAAGAGTATATCTAGATGGGCCACGGCGGAAAAAGCCTCGTGAATCGTCCCCGTTAGGTGGAGGAATCTGCATTGCCGGGCCAACGCCGGTCATGATTTTATTTAAGGGGCCACCATATATGCCTGCAGGCCTCAGCCGCCGTACGGCACGGGGGCGGGCCATGCGCAGCCCCGTCAGCATGGGACGAGTGCATGACGGCACAGGCCATCAGCCGTCAAACTCTTCCTTGATCTTGCGGAACAGCACCAGCAAGAACGGCTCCGGCGCATCCACGCCATCCATGGCCAGCCGGGTGATTTGCATGACCTCGTTGCCGTTGGGGGTGGTGATGCGGGCCACTTCCATGCGGTGACGACGGGGGCGGCCGGTTTCCGGATCGTTGGCGGAAAGCAGGAGCACCCAGCGGGGGGGCTTTGCCTGCCAAGACAGGGCCACCTGGCCGCGCCGTGCGCCGCCGTGCTCCACCAGCCGCATGAAGTCCCGCAGGCTGAAGGGCTTGGTGCGGCCCACCACCCCCAGGTATTCGTTGGTGGTGGTGCGGATAACCAGGGGCAGGTCCAAGTGCGGCTCCCCGGGAGCCTGCTGTTGGTGCGTGTGGCGCTCCTGGCGGGCGCGCTCCTTGTTGGTCTGGTACCTGCGCTCCTGCTCCTGGTGAGCATCACGCAGCACCTCCAGCTCCAGGGCCAGGGCCACCCGCTGGGAGCGTTCCTCGAACACCTGGGCGTCCAGGTCCCGGGCTTTGGCTCGCAGGGAGGCCAGTTCGTCCCGCAGCCCCTCCATCTCCCGCCGCATGGCGGCCTGGGCCTCCAGCATCTGGGAGAACCGTTCCAACAAGGAAGAAGCGGTATGTCCGGCGGGCTCCTCCGGGGCATGCAGGCCGTACAGTTTGGCCGCCAGATCCTGTTCAATGGCGTCGGTGGTCCAATGCTGGGTGTACATGTCGCGTATCTCCTTGAAAATCTGGAGGGCTTCCGGCGGGTAGGCAATGCGGGTGGAGGAGGACGCGCTCTTGGCAGGGGGGCAGGTGGGAATATAGGCCCCGAAGCGATCTTTGTAATAAGCGACGCTGGATGGGGGAATGCCCAGGCGTCGGCTGATTTCGCGAAGGGAGAGGCGCTCGGTGCGGATGCGGTTGTTCATTGTTGCTTTTCCTGACTTTTTCTATCAATATATCAGAAAAAGTCAAGAAATAATCTCACATTCACCGTTGCACAGTTGTTGTGCAACATTCGGGAATCGCATCGCCTTTCGACCCTTTACGGAATCCGCAGGGGGGTGTAGGCTCAACCGGGTCGGCGCCGGTGGTGTTGGCCCGACCGAACAACCGCAATCTCGCATGCCATTCGGATTGGTCTTCATGAACACTGCCCTGCTTGTGGCGCTTGCTGGCGGCATCGGCTTTTT
>JAIWOE010000087.1 GCA_020217165.1 Desulfovibrio sp.
AGGGGGTGGCTTCCGGCACGGGCGCGTCCTGCATGGTCTTGCACCGTCTTCAGACGTTCTTCCAGGCCCGCGAAGGAAAATTTCCTACGGGGGGCGCC
This sequence comes from Desulfovibrio sp., assembly GCA_020217165.1. GTDB lineage: Bacteria > Desulfobacterota > Desulfovibrionia > Desulfovibrionales > Desulfovibrionaceae > Megalodesulfovibrio. Next base: position 99 of record JAIWOE010000087.1, read on the forward strand.
AAGGCTCCGTCATGGCAGGATCATATCACGCCTGCCCGTGCCGGGCAAATGCTCAAAACCCAAACTGGGTGTATTCCTTTTCCTTCCTGTTGATGCACTGGATAATGCGATAATTGCCCTTGGTGTGTCCTTCCTCCAGGGCGCGCTTGCCCAGGCCAAGGCACCGGTCGCAGGCGGTTTGCGGAATCTCGATGCACAGGGACAAGGGCGAGATGGACGACCAGACTTCGATCTTGCGTACCCCGGCGCAGTCCGAACACAAGGAGACACTTTCCACCTGGCTTTCGGAAATGCCATCGGTATCGTAGTAGACATCCTTCATGCGGCTGTGCCAGCCGTTCGCCACATCGCCGTCGGCGGGAGCGGCCGGGGGCCGGAAGTAATGGCGGGTGGTCATCTCACAGACTTTCTTGATGAAATCCATGGTCCGCACGTCCTGTTTGGTGCGGGCGGGGTCAAAATCGGGCTCGCGCACATGGGTGTAGTCCACCCCGGCCATGGCCAAGCAGATACCCAGGTTCACGTACGGCAGCGCCCCCTGGATGGCATAGCCACCTTCCAGCACGGCCAGGTCCGGCTTGAGCAGCTCGTTGAGTCGGGCATACCCCTGGGCGGAAAAGTTCATGTTGGTGATGGGATCGGTGAAATGGTTGTCCTGCCCGGCGGAATTGATGATGAGATCCGGCTTGAAGTCCTTCAGGATCGGCAGGATGCACTGTTCCACCACGTACAGGAAGCCTTCGTCCCCGGTACGCGGCGGCAAGGGGATGTTCAGGGTGCGGCCCAGGGCGTTGGGGCCACCCAGTTCATCGGGAAACCCGGTGCCAGGATACAGGGTGCGGCCGTCCTGATGCAGGGAGATGAAGAGGGTGTTGGGATCGTGCCAGTAGATATCCTGGGTGCCGTCGCCGTGGTGGCAGTCGGTATCGATGATGGCCACCCGCTTGGGGCCGTACTGCTCGCGGATCCACTCCAGCATCACGGCTTCGATGTTGATGTTACAGAAGCCGCGGTTGCCCTCCACCACCTTCATGGCGTGGTGCCCCGGAGGGCGCACCAGGGCAAAGGCGCGATCCATCTCACCTTCCATGACCAGCCGCGCGGCCTTGATGGCGCCGCCGGCGCTGATCATGTGGCTTTTGGTGGCCACGGTTTCCACGCTGGGCAGGCAGAAGTGCACGCGCTCCACGTCCTGCCGGGTGGCCACCTCGGGCTTGTATTCCACCACGCCTTCGATGTCGAAGAGGCCTTCTTCCTTGAGCTGGTCCTGGGTGTAGAGCAGCCGTTCCTCGCGTTCGGGATGCGTGGCTTCGATGGCCCAGTCGAAGGCCGGGAAAAAGACGACGCCAAGGGAATGTTTTGCGGTGAGCATGGTGGTTCCTTACTCGGAAATACCCGGCTTGATCTGGCATTTCACGCGGATGTTCTTGTGGGCGGTGCCGTAGAAGTCCACCATGTTGAAGCTTTGGACCTCGGTGAACTCCACCTCATCGCCGTATTCCTCGCGGACCTTGAGGCCCTGGCCCTCCAGCATGGCCAGCAGGGACTCCTTGGCCCGGGCCTTGGCGTCCTCCAGGGTAAAGCGGGGGGGGATCTCCTCCACCCGGCCCTGGGAAGGGATGACCAGCTGGCGGCGTTCCGTATCTGCGGTGAGCTCCAGCTCCGCCGTGGTTCGGGTCAGGGCCGCACCCACGGCGTTGGCCACCTCGTAATGCTGGGGGGCTTCCACCTCAAACCCGAAGGCCTGCTCCAGCAGTTCCCGAAAGACCATGGCCGGCCCGCCCATGAGATAGGCTCGCCGGGGGTCCAGGGTCTTGCCCTTGAGCAGCTCATGGATGGTGTACACGGGCTTTTCGTTAATTTCCCGCACCAGTTCCAGGGCGGCTTCCTTGATGGCGGCCACGGCCCTGTCCACAGCGGCCCGGGCCAGTTTTTCCGGATACATGTCCCAGAGGGCGGCCAGTTTTTCGATGCCGCGACGGGAGGCTTCCCGGTCCCGAAAGCTGGTAATGCGCAGGTAGTTGCAGGCATCGATGAGGGTGGGCGTGTGGCCGCCCTGGGCCATGGACGGCCCCTCGCGCCGCGGCCCCACAAACACCGTACCCCCGCGCACCGTGAGCATGGAATCCCCGCCCACGCCGATGCTGCGTGTCTTGAGGGCGCGCACCAGGGTGGGATAGCTGCCCATGGCAATGCCCTCCTCCACCACCGGCGTGCCCTGGGACAGGAGGGCGATATCCGTGGTGGTGCCACCGATGTCCAGCAGAATGGCATCTTCATAAATGTCGCAGAGGGCCAGCATGCCCATGACGCTGGCCGCCGGGCCGGAAAGGATGCTTTCCACGGGCCGGGCACGGGAGGCAGCCAGGGGCATGGTGCCGCCATCGGCCTTGAGGATGCCCACCTGCGCCTCAAGTCCCAGCTCCCGCAGGCTGGTTTCCACCGCATCCACAAACCGGTTGTACAACCGCCACACCTGGGCGTTATATGCCGCCGTGGCGATGCGACGGGGGAAGTTCAGCAAGCCCGAGAGGCGATGGCCCATGGTCACGTGATCGGCCTGGCCCTGCAGGGCCTGGGCAATCTGCAGCTCGTGGGCCGGATTGCGGGTGGAGAACTTGCCCACCACGGCATAGACTCCAAGCCCCAGCTCCCGGCACATGGTCAGGGTGTCCTTGAGGTCCGCCTGCTCCAGGGGCTGGATTTCATACCCGCGATGGTCGATGGATCCGGGAATGACGAAGTAGCCCTTGCCATGACGGAAGGATTCCGGATCGATGCCCGGCCCCGAGGAGACAAGGATGCCGGCATCCTCGGTTTTGCCTTCCACAATGGCGTTGGTGGACAAGGTGGTGGAGAGGGTGATGCGCTCGATGCGGTGCGCCTTGACCCGGGAACAGACGTCTTCCAGGGCCGCATGCACGCTCAACAGCAGATTCCGGTGGTCCGTGAGCACCTTGCACGAGGCCAGCACCTCGCCGCGGTCCACCACCACCGCGTCCGTGTGGGTCCCTCCCACGTCTATGCCGCAGTACATGTCGCCTCCCTGCGTCTGACCAGACGGGCCGCCAGCTCCAGCGCGGCCGTGAAACTCGTTGTGGATGCGGCGTCCGCACCTGCCAGATCGAAGCCCGTGCCATGGTCCACGGACGTGCGCACAAAGGGCAGGCCCAGGGTCACATTCACGGCTTCGTTGAAATGCAGGAGCTTGAGGGGCGCCAGGCCTTGATCGTGGTACATGGCGACCACGGCGTCGAATTCGCCATGCACGGCGCGGTGAAACACCGTGTCTCCGGGCAGCGGGCCGTGCACGTCGCAGCCCCGGGCCCGGGCAACGGCCATGGCTGGCTCGATGCTCTCGATCTCCTCGCGGCCGATGGTCCCGCTTTCCCCGGCATGGGGGTTGAGGCCGCACACGGCCAGGCGGCGGCGGGGCAGGTCCAGATCTGCCAGAAAATCATGGGTATGCACGATGGTCTGCAGCACGCGGTCCTGGGTGATGAGCCCGGGCACCGCAGCCAGGGGCGGATGGGTGGTGACCAGGGACACGCGCAGACGATCCCCGCACAGGTGCATGGTCACGTCCTCGCGGGAAAGACCAGCGTGTTCGGCAAAGAGCTCGGTATGGCCGGGGAAATCATAGCCTGCGGCCTTGAGCATGGCCTTGTGCAGGGGCAGTGTCACCACGCCGTGTGCCTGGCCCTGGCGCAGCAAGTCGCAGGCCAGCTCCAGGGCCGCGCCAGCAGAATGCCCGCCCTCCACGGTGGGCCGCCCGATGTCCGGCGCCAGGCCCCGCAGGGCCGGGGGCTCCAGCAGGTAGACCCCCGGGGCCAGGGCAGCAAGATCCGCCGCCAAATCCAGTGTTGTCCAGAACGGCGCCTCCCCGCGACGCAGCACATGCCGCAACAGCGAGGCCTCGCTACCCAGCAGCACCAACCGCCAGGCCCCACACAGGGGCGTCCCCGGCAGCACCCGCGCCGCCAGCTCAGGCCCCAGACCGCCGGCATCGCCTAGGGTCACCAGGAGGACATGGCCGGCCGAGGCATCGGTGGTTGTCATCATCATGGGGTCCACATCCTGACCATTCTTGATTCCTTGCGTTTTTTCACACGCATGGCGCACCCTAGCAAAAGGGGCAGGCAGGGGCAAGGCAGGGATTGGGCCTGCCGACCATTTAGCGCAGGGGCAGCCATTGCCTGCCCCGGCCGCCCAGCCAGGTCCCCAGGGCCACGCCCAGGGTGTTGGCGGCCATGTCCCACCACGAGAGGGACCGGTACGGCGTGAGCCCCTGCAGCAACTCCAGGGCCAGGCCCAGGCCCAGCATGGCCAGGGCCCAGGCGCGGGGATTGTGGCGCAGGGCCAACCGCGGCAGCAGGGCCAGCCAGGCGTAGGCAATGGCGTGGGCGGCAAGGTCCGCATGGTTGAACACCGCCGGGGGCCCCACATCAGGCAGCAGGGACAGGGCCACCACCAGGGCCAGACTGGCCAGCCAGGTTGCACGCAGCACGCTCGCCCCGCGGGAGGTCAGATATAGCGTCACGGTTTCACTCCGCAATTCTCCGGGTTGCTTTTGCAGCAAATTTCGCTATGATCGCCTATCACCAATTGTTGTGGTTGTCACAATCCAATCACGTCCACGCACCGTATGCCCATTCTCCTCGCCGCGCCCAGACCCAGTACGCTGGAGTCGTATCGCCAGCCCATTCCGCCTGAGGCCATCAACGCCCTCCCCCTCACCCGATATGAAGGGCCTGTTCACGTGTTCCCCGATGCCGGCGACCTCGACGCCGCCATCAGCGACCTCATTGCCGAACCTGTCATCGGGTTTGATACGGAACGCCGTCCCACCTTTCGCAAGGGGCAGAACTTTCCCCTTTCCCTGCTGCAGCTGGCCACGGCCAATGCGGTGTACCTGTTTCAGCTGTGCCGCATGAACGTCCCCACCATCCTGGAATCGCTCATGAGCGACCCCGGCACGGTAAAAACCGGCGTGGCCGTGCATGATGACGTGCGAGAGCTGCGGGAAGTGCTGCGCTTTGACGCCGCCGGCTTCGTGGACTTGGGCCAGGTGGCCCGCGTGCACAACCTGCCCACCTGCGGCCTGCGCAATCTGGCCGCCAATTTTTTGGGCATCCGCATTTCCAAAAAAGAACGCTGCTCCAACTGGGGTCGCGAGAGCCTCACTCCCCAGCAAATCGCCTACGCCGCCACCGACGCCTGGGCCAGCCGGGAAATCCACTTGCGCATGCAGGCCGCCAAGCTCCTATGAACTGCATGCGGAGGGCCAGGGCCTTCTTTGGGACACCCTTTCGGGTACTGCCCTTGCTGCTGGCGCTGCTGACACAGCACTGGGCCGCCCTCCCCGCCGAGGCCATCACCTACCGCCTGCTCATCTCCACCCCTCAGCGGGAGCTGCGATCTGCCCGACTGGCGGTACAGGGCCGCTCCACCCTGCCGGTAGATGCCACGGAGCAGGCCCAGGAAGCCTCCGCCCTGAACCAGGCCGTCCGCCAGGCCGTGGCCCAGGTGCGCGAGGATCTGGAAGCCAAGCTCCGGCGCCGCAACTTGGAGCTGGTGCTGGAATTTCCCGGACTCCCCCTCGTATCCTCCACCCCTCCGGAAGAAGACGATGCCGTGCGCCGGGCGGCGGTGTATGTGCATCGCGTGGTGAGCCTGGGAGCCCTCACCGGCCAGGGCCTGGCCGTGGAGGCAGATGTGGAAGTCGTCTACACCTTGGCCCGTAACGCCACCGCTCCGGTGGAGCGTCCCGCCTCGGGCCAGCCTCCCCTGTCCCTCACCGCTCCCCGTGGCGGAGTGTTCGAGACGCCAACACCAGATCCCAACGCCTCCCGCGAGGCCCTCATCCGGCTGCTGGAGCAAGGCGCCGACCGCCTGCGTGACGGGCTGGAATAGCGCCCGCTCTTTACCGGCGGCCGCTGCAGGAGTAGAGTTCCGCCATGCACATCGCACTGCTGCAACTGAATCCCACTGTAGGCGACCTGGAGGGCAACGCCGCCCGCCTGGCCGCCATGTCCCGCCAGGCGGCCGCCCAGGGCGCCCGGCTGTGTCTGGCTCCGGAACTGGCCATCCATGGCTATCCCCCGCGAGACCTGCTGTTGTACCAGGATTTTTTGGATCGCAGCATGGCCGTGCTGGGCCAGTTGGCCCGGGACCTTGCCGATGGCCCGGCCCTGCTGGTGGGGGCGGCCCTGCCCCGGCCGTCCTGCTGTTCCGACGGCGGAAAATCCCTGTATAATGGCGCGGTGTTATTGCAGCGAGGGAGCATTACCCACAGCTTTTACAAATGCCTGCTGCCCACCTACGATGTGTTTGACGAAGCCCGATACTTCGAGCCCGGCCACACCCCCGGCTCCTTTGAGCTGGACGGCCTGCACTTCGGCGTGACCATTTGCGAAGATCTTTGGAATGACATTGATTTTTGGCAGCGCCGCCAATACGCCACGGACCCTGTGGCCATCCTCAAGGCCCAGGGGGTGGATTGCATCCTCAACCTTTCGGGGTCCCCCTTTACCGCCGGCAAGCAGGCCACCCGTGAGGCCCTGCTTGCCGCCGTGGCCAAAAAATATCGCCTGCCCATTTTTTATGTGAATCAGGTCGGCGGCAACGATGACCTGCTCTTCGACGGCCGCTCCATGGCCTTCGATGCCAAGGGGCGCTGCACGGCCAGGGCCGCGGCCTTTGAAGAAGAAGTGCTGCTGGTGCACACGGACAACGGTGGGCCGCGCGCGCCGGAAGATCCAGCCCCGGAGGAGGAAATCCGGCTGGCCCTGCTGTGCGGCATCCGGGACTATCTGGCCAAGACCGGCTTCTCCCGAGTGGTGCTGGGGCTGTCCGGGGGCATCGATTCCGCCCTCACCGCGGTGCTTGCGGCCCAGGCCCTGGGTCCTGAACAGGTGCTGGCCGTGTGTCTGCCTTCCCCCTACTCCAGCCAGGGGTCCCTGGACGACTCCTACGAATTGTGCCGCCGTATGGGCATTCCCTGCATCACCCTTCCCATTTCCGACCTCATGCACGCCTACGATCGCGCCCTGGCCGAGCCCTTTGCCGGCCTGGCCCAGGATGTCACCGAAGAGAACCTGCAGTCACGCATTCGCGGCGGACTGCTCATGGCCATCTCCAACAAACAGGGCCGGCTCCTGCTGACCACGGGCAACAAGAGCGAGCTTTCCGTTGGATATGCAACCATTTACGGAGACATGTGCGGAGGGTTGGCTGTCATTGCCGACCTGCCCAAGATGACGGTCTATGCCCTGGCCCGCCACGTGAACCAGCGCTTTGGCAACCCGATCCCCTCTGAAATCATTGACAAAGCACCCTCCGCAGAACTGCGGCCAGACCAGAAGGACCAGGATAGCCTGCCGCCCTACGAGGAGCTGGACGCCATTCTCAAAGCCTATGTGGAAGATCGGCAGAGCCCGGCCGCCATCGCGGCGCAAGGCTTTGCCCAGGACGTGGTGGACAAGGTGGTGCGTCTGGTGCAGCGCGCTGAGTTCAAGCGCCGTCAGGCTGCGCCAGGGCTCAAGATCACGGATCGCGCCTTTGGTCAGGGCTGGCGCATGCCCCTGGCAGGGCGCTGGCTGTAAAAAACGACGGCCCCGAACAATTCCCGCGGTGCCGGGCGGAACAGCGTTGCAGCGACGCCTCCGCCCGGCCCGTCAGAGAAACGTGGGTCTACTGCCCGGCCGTCCCAGGAGCGCCACCGGCCCCGGGCACGTCCAGACTCTGGTACTGCGGCTTGGCCTTGGCAGGCTGAATCATGCTGGCGGCATCGGGATTCAGTTCATCTGTCTGGGACCCCTGCCCCAGCACCTCGACGATGTGCTCTCCGTCAGAATACCGTAAGCGGTTGCCAAGAATATCCTTCACGGTGCGGACGTCCAGCTGCAGGCGCACGAAGGCGTTGCCGCTTTCATCCCATCCCCAGCCGCGGTTGGGGGAATTGAGATCGATGTTAGGTATGTAGGCGCCGAACACTGCCGCACAGACCTTGGCGTGGTTGATGTCCTCGGTCAGCACAAAATTTTCCGTCCGGCTTTTGGACAGGATTTTCTCCCCCACCAGCAGTTCGGCCATTTGATCGTAGGCGTTCAGCAGGGCCGCCCTGAGGGCCATGAGGGGGGGGCGGGAAGACTGCGTCATGGAGCCGAACCCAATGGACCGCACGGTGACGTTCTTGAACTGCACCACCTCTCCCAGCACGTTGGTGATGGTGCCGAGGTCGATGTGCCCGAAGGCCAAGGCAATGTCTTTTTCCCGATCGTAGATCATTTTATCTACAATCACGCCCTTGATGACTGCGGCGGCCTTGCTTTGCACTTCATAGCGCGGATCTTCGGTCAGGCCCATTTGGGATTCGCTTTTCACCTTGAAGCCCACCACGGACTCCACGAGGTTGCGAGTCAAATCCTGCTTGGCCATTTTTACGGACATCAGTTCCTTGTTGGCTGCGGCACAGGGCGCCGTGACGGCGAATACCAAGGCCAGGCAAGCCAGTATCATGCTGCGGATCATAAGATCTCTCCCCGCGTGTTCAGATGTCTGCTGACTATTGAAGTTGTTTGTACCAGGGCTCTTGCGTGGCATTGTCCGTCTTGGCGGGCACCTCCTGATGCGGAGCCTGGGCAATGGGGATATCCAGCGTCACGGCTGGTGGCGCGGGGGCCGCGCCCTCAACGGCTTTGGGCGAAGTGCCGGAAGTCGTTTCGGACGGCCTGCTTTGTGTCAAGTCGGGGGCATCTTCCACTTCCCCAGCCCTGATGCGAAAGGAGTGTTGCCACCGCACTTCAGGCACCTGCTGTACCGGGATGTCCAATTCCATGTATTCAATGGATCGTACAAACGTTGTTGGCTGCAACACGCCGCCCGGAATAATGGTGCTCCAGGAATTCACCTGTTCTCCTTGGGGCGCCAACTGCGTTGCGTACTCAGGCAAGGGCTGAATGCGCAAGGAATCTATTTGAATTTGCAGCCGTGTTGGATCGTGGGGATCCGGCACGCTTCGCGCGGAAAACTCCACCACGCCGTTGGCAGGCAACAGGCCCTTGCTGCGCAGGTTCTCAAGAATGATGTCCCGCGCCAACCGCTTGCGATGCGCATGCTGCTGCATCAGATCCATGTTCTCCGCATACCCGTTGTTGGGGAATGCACTCCACAGACCAGAGCAGATGACCGCGCCAAGCAGGATGCAAAGGGCCTGTTGCATGGCATGATCCTAGAAGTCGCTGGGGTCCAGCGCCTTGGCCCCGCCCTTGAATGTCTTTTCCTGCCGCACGGGCGGCTGGGCTGGCTTTTTAGGAGCACCGCACTTGGCCTTGGCCTGCGACAGCTCCACCTGGGCTTCGCCATAAGCGGGATTCAGCCGCAGCGCCTTTTCAAAGGCAAGAATGGCTTCCTTGCAGTTCCGTTCCATCATGTACAGCTTGCCCAGGCAATAGTACACGGTTGGCGACACGCTGTTCAAAGCCCGGGCAGTCTCCAGTTCGGCCTTTGCCGCCATGGTGTTGCCGCGATTGTAATACAGGATCCCCAAGGCTTCGCGGGTCAGCAAATGATTCGGGTTGTACCGCAGCGCAGCCTGAAAGGCTTCTTCCGCACGGAGTATTTGATTGAGCTGCACATAGCACATGCCACGATAGTAGTGTGCATCCACCATGCTGGGCATTTGCGCAGCGGCCATTTCAAATTGCTCGGCAGCGGGAACATACTGCCCATTATTGTAGAAGTTCAACCCGGCGTTAAAGTATTCCATGGGGGAAGGCGCGACGGGCTGCTGAACCACAACCGTTTGTTGCTTGCAGGCCGCCAGGGAAATCAACGCCAACATGGCCAAAGGAAGCAATGCGATTCTGATGCGCATGGTGGTATCCTTATCTGCAAAAAACGCCAGTCCGGGAGGGACTGGCGTGTTGCGGTATGCCTACTTCTGCCTGTCAATCTCTTGGACTGCCCGTTGCACCAGTCGTTGCGCCATGGTGTCCAGGGTTACGCCATGCTGTTGGGATTTGGAAAACCCAAGAGCGCCGCCACTTGAGGATCCGATCTCCATCTTTTCTTCAAAATACCCGGTAGAAACTTGCTGCCCGGTGGAAGCATCGAGGATTTTGTACCGCAGGCCCACAATCCAGATGCCCGCCGCCTCGCTGGAATGCACCGAACTGACGCCGGCTTGTGCGGCATACCCAGCGCCATATCCCACCGTCTGCCCCAGAATGCCCCCGGCAATACCGCCCAAGGCTCTGCCGTCAAACCCTTGCTGCACCGAGGCCACGGGCTCGGCCTTGAGGATATCAAACTTCACGAACCACCGGGTCGTCTCGAATTTGCCTTTGCGGAACTTGCTCAAGCCACTCACGTCGCCCATGTTGGCCGCAAGGGCCACTTCTTCAAGCATGGGGCCAAGATCCGACCGCTCAAGGACCTGGAAATTGGCCTTGGAAAGCTCCAATTCGCCCCAGTCCGCAATGTTGTTGGGTGTAATCTTGTTCGCAAAACTGACGTTCACCGACTTAAATTCGCCTGGAATAACAACCAGCGATGGTCCCTGGACATTCTGGTTGGCGTAGACAACAGGACGATACATCGCTTGATCCGCCTGCGCATGCGCCTGCTGCGATGCAGTCCCCTGACAACCAGATAACGCCAGGCTTACGAGCACAAGCCCCACAAGCGCCATGCAACGTAATTTGCTCACGTGTGTTTCTCCCCACTATTGGCCTGATGGACGAACAAATAAAACAGCTTTCCCCATTGCCGATCAAAAACTTTTTACTGCATCAAGAGTCCCAGAAGAAGACGCTGTTCCTTCTAGCTTTTTCAGAGCCTCAGGCGCCACCTCAGCCACCTTTTGCAAGGTTTGTTCGCTCTTGATCAGATCGCGCAAACGCTCTGGCGCTGCCTCCACCAGCTGGCTTGGGGCTGTGCCGTTGAGGCGCTGCGATACTTCTTGCGCCGTCAAGGAACTCTTGAACCCCAAGCGGACCACTTGTCCCTGGGCAGATTCCAACGAAAACGCCTCGTGCCCAATCTTTCTGTTCAATGGTCCAAGAATGGAGGTATGCACCAAGTCATTAAAATTGGAGCGACCGCCGGTGAACTCCACCTCATACAACGAGAGGCCATTCTTGTCGAAATTTCTAAACTCAATATTCAACACAGGACGCAGCCCAATGAATTCCTTTCGTAGTAGCTGCCCAGTCTCGTAATTGGGCAAACCAAGCACTTCCAGCTGATACATGTGTGATGGCGCCTGCAGGTGGCTGGCGAAAAATTCCCTGGAAAACTCTGCACCAATGAGCTGCCCAATTGCTTCAATGGCCTGGTCTTCATCGGGCCATGTTTGCTTCTTTGGTACTTGATTATTGTACAGCAGCTCTTCACCCGTTCGCGTGTCAATGCACTTCACAGACCATGAAGTCAGCGCATATTTGCTGACAGTGACATTCGAAGGCGGCAAGGTGACAGAGATTTTCTTGAATTTTGCCTCACCCTTGATAAAGAAATCGGCAGCCATGCTCCGTCTCGCTTCGACGGTGGTTTGCACTTGGTTTTCCACGGTGGACTTGGTCCGCAACTCCGCCTCAAGGGTAGTGGCCATTTCTTCGGACCAAACGCGGTAACCAAAGCTCTGAATCCGTTCTTTGAGGATGTTCTCCGCGATATCTGAACGAATCACTTCCGTATCCGTACTGCGATCTGCATCACGCACGAATATGGCAACGGAGATGCGTGGATCTCCCACTTCCTTCAGCAGCATGCGGCGTTCCATGCGGGAGGTTTCCCGCAAGGCATCCTGCACTCCACCGACATATACTTCGCATTTCATGAGCAGGTGTGCAAAGCCATCTTCGCCGACCCAGGGATCGCTTTCCTTGAGCACCTGCTTGATAAGTCCCTGGCTGCGGCTCAGCACCTGGTCACGAATCAACGTATAGTTCTCCATCAGCGTGTGGGATTCCACATAGGCTCCCACCGCCTTCTCAAGGCACTGCGACTTGGCGTCTCGGCGAAGGTCCTCAAGCATTAATCCTTTGTCGCGCTGGTACGTATCTGCATTGGGGTCGGCAAGTCCCTCGGCCGAGACAATGATGGTCTTGCTTTCCACAGTCGCTGGGGCTGCCACTGGAGCCTGTTGCTTGGCGAGAACTAGAGAGGGAGACCATGTGATGCTCGCGCACAATAAGGCAACAGTAAAAAAACACATGCAGCTACCGAGTATATTTTGCGAATTCGAATCTGTCACCATTCGTTCCATCCGCATTTCACTTCCCCCCCTGCGTGCAAAAATCCTGATACAGTTGGGCAATGAGGGAGGCTGACTGGCGTTCAACAATGTCCAGCGCCACTCCCATGGTATCAGCACCCGCCCAGGATGATTGGGTTGCAGACACGTGGGAAACGAGCTTTGCCCCACGGGTCAGGGTCAGTTGGATAGTAACCGAAACATCATTCACATTCATCTGCGCGCCCTTGACATTCATACTCATGGCCTGATTCGCGCGAGAGGAAATGACGCCCTTGAGAAAAAAAGCAGCGCCCAGACGACTTGATGCGGAAAGGGCCGCATCGGGATCGTTATTGAGAACTGCCCTGATTTGTGCAGCTGCAACCTGCGCATTGATTTGCGCCTGAGAATACGTCTGCAATCCAAGGGCTTGCAGACGAGCATTCAGGGCTTCATGCAATAGACCATGGCTACCGCCACCCACCCGCAAATTGCCTCCATGGCGCTCCGCAATTAGAACAGCGATTTTTTGTCCTTTCAAGCTGTTGCGGCATGGCGTGGACAATTGGGTCATGATTTGGTCCGCACGGGCCTGATCCGCCATCTGATCCTGACGTTCAGCCTGCGAAAAGGAAAAAGCCCACAATGAAGATACGGAAAACAACGTCAAGAGACCGGCAAGAATCAATGCTCGCATGGCAACTCCTCGACCCAACCATGCACCGACGCATGGGATTCCGATCTATCAGCCAGCTTTGTAAGTTAAGTCAGAAGTTCCAGGGTGGCAACAAAAAAACAGTCCACCCATGAGGGAAAGCCTATGCCACCGTGGCGATATACCATGGCGCTGTGAGTGCAAGTCCTTCTGCAAGCAAGTGGTATGGAGCATACCCCAACAACCCTTGGGCCTTTGTTATGTCTGCACGCGAATGACGCACATCGCCGGCACGAAAGTCGCGGTACGTGGGCAACCTGGTGGCAACATCGGGATTATGCGTTGCAACATGCTGCTGAATCATGGCAAATAGCTCATTCAGCGTTGTTTGCTCTCCGCACGCCACATTGTACACTTGGTTAATTGCATTAGGATTAGTGGTCAAACCGGCTCGTAGATTTGCCTGCACTGCATTGTCCACATGGCAAAAATCGCGTGATGTGAGTCCATCACCATTGATGTAAATAGGGGTTCCCTTCAGCAACCCCTGAAACCACTGAGGAATAACGGCGGCGTACGCACCATGGGGACTTTGCCTCCTGCCAAAGATATTGAAATAACGAAGCCCAATGCATTCCATGCCATACGTTTTCGAAAATACGTCGGCATACAACTCATTGACGTACTTTGTCACTGCATATGGAGAAAGTGGCTTTCCAATTACATCTTCAACTTTTGGCAGGACTGGAGAGTCGCCGTATGTTGAGCTTGATGCCGCATACACAAAACGCCGCACCCCGAGATCCTTGGCTGCAGTCAAAAGTGTTAAAAAGCCTGTAATATTGGCTTGATTAGTACCCAATGGATCTGAAATGGAGCGCGGTACCGAGCCCAATGCCGCCTGGTGGAGCACAACTTGGACTCCTGCCAAAGCCCGCAAGCAATCCTGCTGGTTGCAGATATCCCCTCGAATAAAGGTGAAATTTCTCCAGAGGTCATTCCCTACGCTGGTACGCACATCCTCAAGGTTCAACATGCTTCCAGTGGACAAATTGTCCAATCCAACAACGCGTTGGCCCAGGGAAAGCAACGCTTCTAAAAGGTTGGAGCCGATGAATCCAGCCACGCCTGTCACCAGCCAGGTCCTCGCAGATTCGGAATTTAATACACCGAAATCACGTAGTATATTTTTATTAACCATGAAGACAACCCTTCTTATTTTGATCTGACTTTGCCGCTATGTAAGCCAGACCCTCGCATGGGGCAAGCAAGATTTATGTTGCCAAACACGAACAGCTCGTATATAAAAATTAACACCAGCAACACGGGAGCAACAATGAAACGACCCATTCCTTTTGCCGCTTTTTTTGACAGGGTTTCCCAGGCACTGGACCTAAGCTCGCAGCATGAGCTGGCGCGAGCGCTTGGTGTCAACCGCTCTGCAATTACGCAAGCAAAAAAGCGGGATATGGTTCCTGAGGGATGGATTGCCATTCTGGCCAGGGATCACGCGCTGTCTCCGCAATGGCTTTCGACAGGGGTCGGAGATCCCTTGGCGCATGCCAACACCGCTGGGGATGCGTTCATGCAAATTCCCAAAGTGCGCGCACGGCTGTGTGCGGGGGGAGGGTCGTTCGAGGTCGATGATGAAGTTGAGGAGTACTATGCGTTTAAGAGCCACTAACAAAACCGCAATGTGATGACACTGCATGCCAAAGTACACAGAGCGAGGTAGGCATCGACGCTGCGTTCGTAGCGGATGCGC
>JAIWOE010000088.1 GCA_020217165.1 Desulfovibrio sp.
CATCATCCGCCAGGTCAAGGACGGCCAGTTCACCAATTTCTGGGATCCCGCCACCGGGAAGAACTACTAACGCCTTCATGTCGTCTGCCCGCCCGGGGGGTGCCCTTTGGGGTGCTCCCCGGGCCCTCCACCCTGCCACCATCCAACAGCAGCCGGGACCATGGACTATTTTCTCCAGCAATTTCTCAACGGCCTGACCCTCGGCGGCGTGTATGCCCTGGTGGCGTTGGGCTACACCATGGTGTACGGCATCATCCAACTCATCAACTTTGCCCACGGCGAGTTCTTTGCCGCCGGGGGCTACATGGGCGTGATTCTGCTCTCCTTCCTGGCATCCCAGGGCTACATGCAGACCCACCCCTGGCTGTGCCTGGGGGTGGCGTTGTTCCTCTCCATGGGCTATTGCGCCCTGCTGGCCATGGCTGTGGAAAAGGTGGCCTACAAGCCCCTGCGCAATTCCACGCGGCTGTCGGTGCTGCTTTCCGCCCTGGGGATGAGCATTTTTCTACAAAACGGACTCATGCTGACCCAGGGCGTGTATGACAAAGCCTACCCCACGGAGTTCACCCAGGGGTCCATCACCCTGGGGCCGGTGACTATCAGCCTGATGCAGGGGCTGATTCTGGGCCTGACCGTGACACTGCTGCTGACCCTGAATTTTGTGGTCTTCAAGACCAAGCTCGGCAAGGCCATGCGGGCCACCTCCATGGACAAGACCATGAGCGCCCTGACCGGCATCGACGCCAACCGCATCATCAGCATCACCTTTGCCATCGGCGCGGCCCTGGCGGCGGCGGCGGGCATCCTGGTGGGGCTGTATTACGGCTCCGTGCGGTACGACATGGGCTTTGTGCCCGGCATCAAGGCCTTTTCCGCCGCGGTGCTGGGGGGCATTGGCAACCTGTACGGGGCCATGCTGGGGGGCTTCCTCATCGGCATGGTGGAGATTCTGGCCGCGGCCTACATCCCCCACGGTGGGCAGTACAAGGACGTGTTTGCCTTCATTATCCTGATTGCCGTGCTGTATTTCCGCCCCACGGGCATCATGGGAGAGAACGTCAATGACGCTCGGGTCTAGGCACGCGCGCCTGTGGCTGGGCCTGGCCGTGGGGCTGGTCTGGTTCGCCCTCCTGTTGTTTCCCCTCCTGGGCATCACCCCCGACGGGCTGACCCTGCAGGCCACCTGGGAGGTGCTCAAGTCCGTGGTCCTGGCGGGGGTGGCCATTGTGGGGCTGGTGTCCCTGTCCCACCTGCCTGCAGCGGGGGGCATTCGCCGGGCCGTGGGAGCCGCCCAGGCCGGCACCACGGCGGCTGCGGCGCGGGTGCCGGGGGTCGTGTGGGCTGTACTGATGTTGGCAGCCTTGGTGGCGTATCCGCAGTTGGTGGGCCGCTACGGGGTGGATGTGGCCGTGAACGTGCTGGTGTACGTGTGCCTGGGCCTGGGCCTGAATGTGGTGGTGGGCCTGTGCGGCCTGCTGGACCTGGGCTACATCGCCTTTTACGGCGTGGGCGCATACACGTATGCCATTCTGGCCACGCAGTTCGGGGTGTCCTTCTGGGTGTGCCTGCCCATTGCCGCGGTGCTGGCCGCCGTGGCCGGGGCCTGCATCGGCTACCCCACCCTGCGCATGCGTGGGGACTACCTGGCCATCGTGACCCTGGGCTTCGGGGAGATCATCCGCATCGTCATCAACAACTGGATGAGCCTGACCAACGGCCCCAACGGCATCATCAGCATCCCGCCGCCAGGGTTCTACGCCCTGGTGTTTGACGGCGGCGTCTCCCTGGAGCACATCCTGCTGCGTAAGCTGGATCAAATGTATTACGTGGTGCTGGTGCTGGCGGTGATCACGGTGATTGCCGTGCGACGATTGAATTTTTCCCGCATCGGCCGGGCCTGGGAGGCCATCCGGGAGGATGAGACCGCCGCCGAGCTGATGGGGGTGAACACCTTTCGCTTCAAGCTCCTGGCCTACGCCATGGGGGCCGTGTTCGGCGGACTGGCCGGGGCCTTTTTTGCCGCGCGCATGAAGTCTGTGGCGCCCAACAGTTTTTCGTTCATCGAATCCGCCCTGGTGCTGGCCATGGTGGTGCTGGGGGGGCTGGGCTCCATCCCGGGGATTGTGCTGGGGGCTCTGGCCCTCATTGCCCTGCCCGAGGTCTTCCGGGAGTTCGAGCAGTACCGCATGCTGGTCTTTGGCGGCGCCATGGCGGTGATGATGCTGGTGCGGCCCCAGGGGCTCATCCCGGCCACCCGCATGGGCAAGCGCGGGGAGGACGACGCATGACACACGCCCATGCCCACCGCCCGCCCCTGCTGGAACTGAAGGAGGTGGACGCCTGCTACGGCCGCATCCAGGCCCTCAAGGGCGTTTCCCTCAAAATTTTCCCCGGGGAGATCGTCACCATCATCGGGGCCAACGGGGCTGGCAAATCCACCACGCTCATGACCATTTGCGGGGTGGTCAAGGCCTCGGCCGGGAGCATCGTCTACGATGGTAGCCCCATCCGCGGCGTGCCGCCCCACGCCCTGCCCAAGCGGGGGCTCATCCAGGTGCCCGAGGGCCGGCGCATTTTCCCGCGCCTCACGGTCATGGAAAACCTGGAAATGGGGGCCTACCTGCGCAGGGACGCAGCCGGCATCCGGGACGATCAGGAGATGGTCTTCGAGCTGTTTCCCAAGCTCAAGGAGCGGGCGCACCAGCACGGCGGCACCCTCTCCGGCGGGGAGCAGCAGATGCTGGCCATTGCCCGGGCCCTCATGGGCCGGCCCACGCTGTTGCTGTTGGATGAACCGTCCCTGGGCCTCTCGCCCTTGTTTGCCAAGCACATCTTCCAGATCATCCGCACGGTGAACGCCGAACGCGGCATGACCATCCTGCTAGTGGAGCAGAACGCCAACATCGCCCTGCAGATGGCCCACCGTGGCTATGTGCTGGAAACCGGCCGCGTGGTGCTGGAGGACGATGCCCGGGCCCTGCTGCACAATCCGGAAATCCGCAAGGCCTATCTGGGCGAGTAACGCTGCGTGCTCCTGGCCGCCAGGGGCGCGGCTTCGAAGGGGACCTCCGAAGCCGCGACTCGTCCATCATCTGGCCCCTCACGCGGGAGGCAAACATCCGGCTCGTGTTGCGTCCGCAAAATTGCTGCATGCTGGCGGACGGTCCTTCCCGAAACAAGGTCGTTATTCCATACTATTATTTCGGGGACGTCACGCTAGGGCGAGACGAACAGCACCGGCAGCACGCCCCGGGCGACCACAGCCTCGGCCACATGCCCCAGGCCCGGGCCTTCCTTGGAATGGCGGCCGTGGGAAGCGGTCATGACAATCAGGTCCGCATTTTTTTTGGCGGCCATCTTGAAGATCTCCTCCACAGGATCACCGTTGACCAGCTCCAGCTCCAGGTGCGGGCAGGCCTTGAGATCCTTTTCGCACACGTCTTCCATCAGCGCCCGGGCGTGCTTGATTTCCCACAAGCGGAAGTTATCCACCACCTCGTTGGAGGGGAAATTGCCGTAGGCGGGGAAGTAGCTGCACAGGTCCACCGCAACATAGAGCATCACCACCGCAGCGTTGTATTTCTGGGAAAGCGCCATCACCTTTGGGGCAGACGCAATGGATTCGCTGCTCAGGTCCGTGGGCCAGAGTATGGTCTTTGGGTCCATAACAAAGCTCCTTGACGCGTTCGAGGTGTACGGCCGTTAGGGTGCGGACTGTGCGGCACAATAACACGCCGTTGCAAAAAGACAAGCTGGGAAACCGCATGACAACTTCGGCAAAATCCGCCCCACCCCGTCCTCTCCCCTGTCCCTTTTCCTGTCCCTCTTCCCGCCGTTGCCCCCCCGTGGGAAAGGCGCTATGCCAAAGGCATGCCTGCCCCGCACTCCCCACGCCTACTCTGGTGGAAACGTCCCCTGGACCTGACGGTGACGCTCCTTGCGGCGCCCCTGTGGTTGCCCCTGTTGCTGGCCACGGCCGCGGTGGTGCGCCTGGGCCTGGGCCGGCCGGTGTTGTTCCGGCAACTGCGGCCCGGCCTCATGGGAGCGCCCTTTACGTTGATCAAATTCCGCACCATGCGTCCGGGGCCCGGTGACGACGCCGCGCGCCTGACGCCCCTGGGCCGCTGGCTGCGGGCCACGAGCCTGGACGAATTGCCCGAGCTGCTGCTGGTGCTCAAGGGCACCATGAGCCTGGTAGGGCCGCGCCCCCTGCTCATGGAATATCTGGACTATTATGATGCGGAGCAGCGCCGTCGCCACCTGGTGCGGCCGGGCATCACCGGGTTGGCGCAAGTGTCGGGCCGTAACGCCTGCACCTGGGAGGAGCAATTCCGCCTGGACGTGGAATATGTGGACAATTGTTCTTTTTTGTTGGATGTCTGCATCCTCTGGCGCACGCTGCGCCTGGTGGTGACCCGGCGCAACGTCTGCCAGCCCGGCCATGCCACCCGTACGCCGTTTCAAGGAAGCGATCAGCAGCAATGACCCTCCCCACATGCTACATCCTCGGTGCCGGCGGCCACGGTCGCGTGGTGCTGGAAGCGGCCCTGGCCAGCGGCGCCTTCCAGGCCTGCCTGTTCATTGATGGCAATACCGCCCTCCACGGCACCCAGATCATGGGCGCCCCGGTGCTGGGCGGGGATGACGCCTTGCCGCCCCCCGGTGCAGGGGTGGCCGTGATGCCGGCCATCGGCGACAATCATCGTCGCCTGGCCCTCACCCTGGAGCTCATGGCCCAGGGCTACGCCGTGGCCACGGTGGTGCATCCCCGGGCCTGGGTCTCGCCCCACGCATCCCTGGGCGCGGGCACGGTGGTTTGCGCCATGGCCGTGGTGCAGCCGGGGGCCATCCTGGGTTGCGCCTGCATCGTGAACACGGCGGCCAGCGTGGACCATGACTGCCTGATCGGCGATGGAGTGCATTGCTCCCCCGGCGTGCGCCTGGCCGGCGGCGTGCAGGTGGGCGACTGCACCCACCTGGGCATCGGCAGTTGCGTCATCCAGGAAATGCGCGTGGGCGAACATTGCGTGGTGGGCGCGGGTGCGGCTGTGGTCAAGGATATCCCGGGGGACAGCCTGGCCCTGGGCGTACCGGCCGTGGTGGTGCGCAAGCTGCCCCCCCGCGAGGTGGGCTAGCGCCGGCATTCGGAGTTCCACCGCAGGAGGATGGCCTATGGCTGACCGGATATATCTTTCCCCGCCGCATCGCACAGGCGAAGAGCTGGCGTTTTTGCAGCAGGCGCTGGAGACCAACTACCTAGCCCCCGTGGGGCCGGACCTGGACGCCTTTGAGGCCGAAGTCGGCCACTGCATGGGCCTTCCCCTGGGGCCGCGCCGTCTGGTGGCCCTGAACTCCGGGGCCGCGGCCCTGCATCTGGCACTGCTGCTGGCCGGGGTGCAGGCCGGGGATGTGGTGCTGTGCCCGGATTTTGCCTTCATCGCCTCGGCCGCGCCGGTGGTGCAGCTGGGGGCCAGGGTCTGCGCCGTGGATGCGGAATATGCCACCTGGAACATGGACCCGGATCTTGCCGAGGCAGCCCTGATCCGCCTGCAACGGGAAGGCCGACCGGCCAGGGCCCTGCTGGTGGTGCACGGCTACGGTCGGCCCGCGCGCATGGATCGCTTTCTGGAACTCGCCCGCCGTTACGGACTGGTGCTCATTGAGGACGCCGCCGAGTCCCTGGCCGCCACAGTCCTGGGACAACATACCGGCACCCTGGGCGATTTCGGGGCCCTCTCCTTCAACGGCAACAAGCTCATCACCACCTCGGGGGGCGGCATGCTCTGCTGCGCCCGATCCGAGGACGCCGAACGCGCCCTGGCCCTGGCCACCATGGCCCGGGATCCCGGTCCCTTCTACACCCACTCCTTCCTGGGCTACAGCTACCGCCTGAGCAACCTCCTGGCCGCCCTGGGCCGGGCCCAGCTGGCCGCCCTGCCGGCTCGACTGGCCCAGAAAGCCCGCGTGCTGGAGGGCTATCGCCAACGCCTGGCCGGGGTGGAGGGGGTGTCCTTTCTGCCGGAACCGGATCCTGCCTGGGGAACATCCAACCATTGGCTGACGTGCATTTTGTTCGACGAGCCCGGCTCGGCCCGGGGGCATGCCCGACGGGAGGCCGTACGCCTGGCCCTGGAGCGGGAGCACATCGAGGCCCGCGTCCTGTGGACGCCCCTGCATCGCCAGCCAGCCCTGCCGGGACTGGCCCAGGCTGGCCTGGTGGAAGGCGGCGCCGTGGCCGACGACCTGTTTGCCCGCGGCCTGGCCCTGCCCTCGGGCACCACGTTGACCGAGGCGGACCAGGACCGCGTGTGCGACATCCTCGTTGCTGCGGCGCGGGGTTGAACCGTGGGCATGCTCCGGTTTCCTGTGCACCGTACGGCCTGGCTGCTGCTGGGGGTGGACGGCCTGCTGGCCCTGGCCGCGCACTTGCTGGCTTACCTCGCACGGTTCGAAGGCGTGCCGCCCCTGGCGCAGTGGGAGAATTTTTTGGCCTGGGTCACCTGGGCCGTGGGCATCAAGCTGGCCTGCATGGTGGTGCTGGACTGCTACCGCGGCATGTGGCGCTACACCAGCCTGCCTGACGTGCTGCGCATCGCCAGGGCCGTGACCCTGGCCTCCCTGGTCATGATGTCCATCTTGTTGGTGACCCAGCGGTTCCAGGGGTTTTCGCGCTCCGTGTTCCTGCTGGACTGGCTGTTTACCGTCCTGGCCTTTGCCGGGGTGCGCCTGGGCATCCGGCTGTGGAAGGGGCCGGGCATTGGACCGGGGATCGGAAAAGCCGTCCCGGCAGGAGACCTCCCGGTGCGGGAATGCGTGCTCCTGGGCGCCGGGGAGGCCGGGGAAAAACTGGTGCGAGACATCTTGTCCACCCCCCACGCCGGGGTGCGGATTGCGGGCATTTTTGACGACGACGCCACCAAGCACGGCAAGACCCTGCACGGTGTCCCCGTGCTGGACGGCATCGAGGCCCTGCCCCAGTGGCTGACAACCCGGCGCATGACGGCCCAGGAGGCGCTCATCGCCATGCCGTCGGCCACGGGGCCGGCCATGCGGCGCATCGTGCGTGTGTGCGAGGCGGCGCGGCTGCCCTGCCGGACCATTCCCAGCCTGCGGGAGCTGGCCCAGGGCCGCGTGAGCGTGAAGGCCCTGCGAGACGTGGACTACCGCGACCTCTTGCCCCGGGAGGAGGCGCGCCCGGACCCTGAAGGCATCCGCCAGGCCGTGGCCGGCAAGCGGGTGCTGGTCACCGGCGCCGGCGGGTCCATTGGATCGGAGCTCTGCCGCCAGCTCCTGGCCTTTGAGCCGGCCGAGCTGCAATTGCTGGACATGAGCGAAAGCGCCCTCTACGCCATCCAGATGGAACTGGCCTACGACCGCCAGTTTCGTCGCCAGACGCCCCTGCTGGGTTCCCTGGCCGACGCCGCCTGGACCCGCTGGGCCTTGCAGATGCATCGCCCCCAGGTGGTCTTTCATGCCGCGGCCTACAAGCACGTGCCCATGCTGGAGTTGCATCCCTGGCAGGCCGTGACCAACAACGTCCTGGCCATGGGTCACCTGCTGGAGGCGGCCCGGGGTTGCGGGGTGGAAAGCCTGCTGCTGGTTTCCACGGACAAGGCCGTGCGGCCCACCAGCGTCATGGGGGCCAGCAAGCGGCTGGCGGAGCGGCTCCTGCAATCCCAGTGCTCGCCGGCGGCCGGGGCGGGCATGCGGCTCATGGCCGTGCGCTTTGGCAATGTGCTGGGCTCCTCCGGCTCCGTGATTCCCCTGTTCCGCGCCCAGATCGAGCGCGGCGGTCCGGTGACGGTGACGCATCCCGAGGTGGTCCGCTATTTCATGACCGTGGAGGAAGCCTGCCTGCTCATCCTGCAGGCCGGGGCCCTGGGCCAGGCCAGGGACGGCGGGGCAGGGGAGATCTATCTGCTGAAGATGGGCCGTCCGGTGAACATCGCCCAGATGGCCGAGGATTTGATCCGCCTGTCCGGCCGCGAGCCCGGGCGGGACGTGGCCATCGAGTTCATCGGCCTGCGGCCCGGGGAAAAACTCTACGAGGAGCTGGTGACCGAGGGCGAGGGCGTGGTCCCTTCGGCCCACGAGCAGCTCATGGTGCTCAAGGGCGAGGCCTGCGCCCCGGGCTCCATGGATGCCCTGCTGGCGGCCCTGGCCGAGGCCGCTGCCGTGCGGGACGGTCAGCGCATCCGCGACCTGCTGCGCCAGGCCGTGCCCGAGTACCAGCCCCAGCCCGATCCCACCGGCGCCTGATCCGGCTCCTGCGCCCCTGGTTCGTTTTTTGCTAATACCGGCCCATGGAATTCATGGGTTTGACGCCGGAAACGGTCCTCTCCTTTCTGCTCACGCTGTTCCGCCTGAGTGTGGTGCTCTTCCTGCTTCCCTTTTTCGGGGGAGACAAGATCCCCAACCCCGTCAAGGCCGCGCTGCTCCTGGTGCTGACCCTGGCCATCTGGCCCTATTTGCGGCTGCCGGCCACGGCGTTTCCCGCGCAGCCCCTGGCCATTACCCTGCTGCTGCTGGGAGAACTGGTGCTGGGGCTGACCATGGGGCTGGTGGTGCAGTTCATTTTTGCGGCCATCCAGACGGGGGGGCAGCTCGTCGGGTTCCAGATGGGGCTGACCATGGTCAACGTCATCGACCCTATGAGCGGGCAGAGCGAGGGCGTGACGGCGCACTTCCTGTGGATGGTGGCCATGCTGACGTTCCTGTCCCTCAACGGGCACCTGATGCTGCTCAAGGCCGTGGCCCTGACCTACGAAATCATCCCCCCCGGCGGCCTGTCCCTCACCCCGGCCCTGGCGGGGCAGGTGCTGGCCGCCTCGGGGCAAATCTTTTCCCTGGCCGTCAAGATTGCCGCCCCCATCATGGTGGCCCTGTTCCTGGTGGACCTGGGCCTGGCCCTGGTGGCCCGGGCCGCGCCGCAAATGAACGTGCTGTTCATCGGGTTTCCCCTGAAAATCGGGGTGGGTTTTCTGTTCCTGGGCATGCTGTTCACCATTATGGCCGACTTTGTGCAAGACTTCATTGGCCAGATGATGCGCATGTATGAAGGCATGTTCAACCTGATGCAATAGCGCCGCGCGAGGCTTCCATGCCGCAAGATGATCCGTCAAGAACAGAACAAGCGACACCAAAACGCATAAACAAGGCCCGGGAAAAGGGCAGCGTTGCCAAGTCGCAGGAGATCAGCAAGCTCGTCACCATCGTGGCGGGCTATCTGGCCCTCAAGGTCTATGCCTCCTTCATCTGGGACGACCTGATCACGATCTTTCGCTGGTTCTTTGGCGGGTTCAACACCTTTGAGCTCTCGGCGCAAAACGTCCACACCCTGCTGATGCTGGTGGGCAAACAGCTGGCCATCATGGTTCTGCCGGTCATCCTGTTCATCGGGTTCATGGTCTGGCTGGCGCTGCGCATGCAGGTGGGCGCGTTGTGGGCGCCCAAGGTGTTTGAGTTCAAGCCCGAACGATTCCTGAACATCGGCGCCGGGCTCAAGCGCATTTTTGTGGACGTGCAGACCCTCATCCGCCTGGGCAAGAGCCTGCTGCAGGCCGTGGTCATCGGGGCGTCCATTTATTGGGTGATCGAGGGCTCCATGCACAGCCTGCTGCCCCTCTACTACCAGGAGCCGGACTACCTGGCCGGGTACATGCTGGAGACGGGGTCCAAGGTGCTCCTGTACGCCCTTGTGCCCATGCTGGCCATCGCCGGCTTCGACCTGTGGTACACCCGCTATGAGTATGCGGAAAAGCTCAAGATGACCAAGGACGAGGTCAAGGACGAGCGCAAGCAGGCCGAAGGCGATCCCATGATCAAGAACAGGCAGAAGCGCAAGATGCTGGAATTCATGCAGCGCCGCATGCTCCAGCAGGTGCCCAAGGCCGACGTCATCATCACCAACCCCACCCACTTTGCCGTGGCGCTGAAGTACGATGCCAACGTGGCGCCGGCGCCCATGGTGCTGGCCAAGGGGGTGGACCGCATGGCCCAGCGCATCAAGGAAATAGGCCGCGAAAATGGCGTGCCCATCCGCGAGAACAAGCCCCTGGCACAGGCTTTGTATAAGTCCGTGGAAGTGGGGGACATCATCCCCGAAGAAATGTACCAGGCCGTGGCGTCCATCCTGGCGCAGGTCTACAAAACCAAGGCCAACCGCGGCCCTGCGCAGGCTGGCCCCCCCGGCTCCAGAGGGTAGGGCGGTGTCAGAGAACAGCGTCCAAATGCAGTGAGGTGTCAAAAGCATGGCCAACCCCCTCGCCCAGTTCAAGGGCCCCCAGATCGATTATCAGCGCTTCGCCAAACAGGGCGACATCCTGCTCGCCGGCGGCGTGGTGGTCATCCTGTTCGTCATGCTGGTGCCCATGCCCACCATGGTGCTGGACCTCATGCTCTGCCTGTCCATTTCCTTGTCCATGGTGGTGCTGGTGACGTCCATGTTCATGACCAGCCCCATGGAATTCTCGGTGTTTCCCTCCCTCCTGCTGGTGCTGACCCTGCTTCGCCTGGCCCTGAACGTGGCCTCCACCCGGCTTATCCTGCTCTACGGGCACGAGGGGGTGGACGCGGCGGGGCAGGTCATCAAAAGCTTTGGCGAGTTCGTGGTGGGCGGGAGCTTTGTCATCGGCATCGTCATCTTTTTCATTTTGTTCGTCCTGAACAAGACCGTCATCGTGGCCGGCACCACGCGCATTGGCGAGGTGGCGGCCCGCTTTACCCTGGATGCCATGCCCGGCAAGCAGATGGCCATTGAGGCGGATCTGAATTCGGGGCTCATCACCGAGGACGAAGCCCGGGAAATGCGGGAAAACATCCGCAAGGAGGCCGACTTTTACGGCGCCATGGACGGCGCGGGCAAGTTCGTTCAGGGGGACGTGAAGGCCGGGATGATCATCACCCTCATCAACGTGGTGGGGGGCATAGCCATCGGCATGCTGCAAAAGGGCATGACCTGGCAGGAGGCCGCCCAGACCTACACCCTGCTGACCATCGGCGACGGGCTGGTGTCCACCATCCCCTCCCTCATCGTCTCCACCGCCGCGGGCATCATCGTGTCTCGCTCGGCCTCCAAGGCCAGGATGGGCGAGGAATTCATCGGCCAGCTGGCGTACAACGCCCGCTCCCTCAAGCTGGTCTCCGGGGTGCTGTTCATCTTTGCCCTGGTGCCGGGCATGCCCACCATTCCGTTCCTGATCTTCTCCACCATGATGTTCCTGGGCGCGCAGATGGTCAGCGGCGGCAAGGGCACGACGGATGCCGCCACCGCCGACGGCAAGGAGGCCGCCAAGAAGGCCGGCAAGGCCGGTCCCGCCCTGGATACCCCCGAGGAAGTGCAGGCCTTGCTGCCCCTGGACATCCTGGAGCTGGAGGTGGGCTACGGGCTCATTCCCCTGGTGGACGAGGAGCAAAGCGGCAACCTGCTCACGCGCATCCGGTCCATCCGCCGCCAGTTCGCCCTGGACATGGGGGTGGTCATCCCCTCCCTGCACCTGCGGGACAACCTGCAGCTCAAGCCCGGCCAATATTCCGTGCTCATCAAGGGCAACGAGGTGGCCTCGGCGGAAATCCTCATCGACCACCTGCTGGCCATGGATCCGGGCGACGTCAAGCACCGCGTGCCCGGCGTGGAAACCCGCGAACCGGCCTTCAACCTGCCGGCCCTGTGGATTCCGGAACGGCAAAAGGAAGAAGCCATGCTGGCCGGCTACACCGTGGTGGACCCCTCCACCGTCATCGCCACCCATTTGACGGAAGTGTTCAAGCGGCAGTTGCACGAATTCCTGGGCCGTCAGGAGGTGCAGGGGCTGTTGGACAACCTGTCCAAGTCCTTCCCCAAGGCCGTGGAAGATTTGACGCCCGGCGTGCTGAACCTGGGCACAGTGCAAAAGGTGCTGCAGAACCTGGTGCGCGAGGGCGTGTCCATCCGCGACCTCCTGACCATCGTGGAAGCTTTGGCCGATTACGGGCACGCCACCAAGGATCCGGACCAGCTGACGGAATACGTGCGCGAGCGCATGTCCCGGACCATTGTCAAGCCGCACCTGAGCCAGGAGGGCGTGCTCTCCATCATCACCCTGGACAACGGCGTGGAGCGCATGCTCCAGGAGAGCCTGCGGCGCACGGAGAACGGGGCCTTCCTGGCCATGGAGCCCGGCACGGCCCACAAGCTCATCAACAAGCTCAATCAGGCCGTGGACACAGCGGCCACGGCGGAAGGCCAGCCCGTGCTCCTGACCACCCCCATGGTGCGGCCGCATTTGGCTCAATTGCTGCAAAGATTCCTGCCGACACTGCCGGTGATCTCCCAGGCGGAGATCCCCGCGGACATCAAACTGAATGCCATCTCCACGGTGGGGTTGTAACATGCGAGTGAAGACTTTTCGCGGTGATTCCTCGGCCAGCGTCATCAAGCGCATCAAGGCCGAACTGGGGGCCGACGCGGTGATCCTTTCCACCCGCAGTTTCAAGGAAGAGGGTGGCGCCACGGTGTGCGAAATTACCGCGGCCCTGGAAAGCGGGGTCGTCCCCCCCGCCAAAACCATGACACCCGCCGCCGCCTCCTGCGGCACCCATGCCACCGCCGGTGTGGTCAATGGTGTGGCCGCTGCAGCCTCGCAGGAAGAAGTGGTGGCTGTCATGGGCGCCGGGACCGGGGTGGGCAGCTGGCAGCAGGAATGGCTGAAGATTCGTGAACACCTGCTCACGGCCCTCAAACCCCAGCTGCCCCTGCAGGCCCTGGCCCCGCGGCAGCGGCTGGCCCTGGAATACCTGGAGCGTGAAGGCGTGGATGACGCCGTGCTGGCCGATCTGGTGGCCGCCCTGCGTGGCAAGCCGGCCTGCTCCGTGCTGGTGCCCCTGGGGCAGATGGCCCCCGTGGCGCCCCTTGCCCTGGGAGAAGGCCCCCGCCGGGTGCTGGCCCTGGCCGGCCCCCACGGCGTGGGCAAGACCACTGCGGCCATCCGCCTGGCCCTGCAGGCCCGGCAGACCCGGCTGGGCGGGCGCATCTGCCTGGTGAATGCAGACGCCCAACGCTCCCAGGGGCGCATGCTCCTGCGTCAGTATGCCGAGCTGGCGGACATCATGTACCGCGAGCTGGGCCCCGGCGACGAAGCCGCGGCGCTGCTGGAGGATGTGGCCGACATGGACCTGCTCATCGTGGACCTGCCGGCCCTGGGCCGCGGGGAAACCATGGACCAGCTGGTGCTGCGTCTGGGCCTCTTTGCTTTTGAGGAAGTCGGCCCCATCCAGATGGTCCTGGCCCTTGCCCCGCATTACGCCCCGGCGCAGCTGCGGCACTTCGGTCGGCAATACATGACGGAAAACATGGCCGGTCTGCTCTGGACGAAGCTGGACGAAGCCTATACGTATGGGAATCTGGTGAACACGGCGCATGCGCTGGGCTTGCCGGCAGTGGCCTTTTCCGCCGGCCCCGGGCTGCAGGACGATCTGACGCCCGCCAGCCACCGCGCGCTGTGGGAGTTGCTGTTCAAGCACCGGCTCCCCACTGCGGCGCGGCCCCTGTAACGCAACCCAGCATGTGGCCTTGGAGGAACGCAACATCATGGACGAGCGGCTGCCCCTGGTCTTTTCCGTCACCTCCGGCAAGGGGGGGGTGGGCAAGACGAACATTTCCGCCAATCTGGCATACGCCCTGGCCCGGCAGGGCAAGCGCGTCATTCTGCTGGACGCCGACCTTGGCCTGGCCAACGTGGACATCGTCCTCGGCGTCGCCCCCCAGAAGAACCTCTTTCACCTGTTCCATGAGGGCGCGTCCCTGGAGGACATTCTCTACCCCACACCCTACGGCTTCTCCATTCTGCCCGCTTCCTCGGGGGTGGCGGACATGATTTCCCTGACCACGGGGCAGAAGCTGGAACTGCTGGAGGCCATGGATTCCCTGGAGGAGCGCATCGATTATTTGATTGTGGACACCGGGGCCGGCATCAACGACAATGTCTTGTATTTCAACCTGGCCGTGCAGGAACGGCTGGTGGTGATGACGCCGGAGCCCACCTCCCTGACCGATGCGTACGCCCTGATCAAGGTGCTCATGATGCACCATGATGTGGACCGCTTCCGCATTCTGGTGAACATGGCGCCCTCGGAAAAGGCGGCCAAGGAAGTCTATGCCCGGCTGGCCAAGGCCTGCGATCATTTTTTGTCCGGAGTCTCCCTTGACCTTGTGGGCTGCATCCCGCATGACCCATTGGTGAAGAAGGCGGTCATGCGGCAGGAGCCCGTGTGCTCGGCCTACCCCGACTCCCCAGCGGCACAAAGTTTGCTTCATCTTGCCAAGGACATTGCAACCTGGAACCCGGCGGCGAACCTGGATGGAAACATCAAGTTCTTCTGGAAAAAGCTCCTTTTCCACGCCTGAGGCCTGGGAGTTGCTCGAAACCGGCAAGCTCGCCTGGCAAGACATGGACGCCCCCGCGCGACAGCGGGTGGTCCGGCATTATGCGTCCAAAATCAAGTACCTGGCCTTGCGGCTCAAGGCCAAGCTGCCCCGGCACGTGGAACTGGGGGATATCATCAGCTCCGGCACCCTGGGGCTCATGGAGGCGCTGGGCAAATTCAACCCCGAGCTGGGCATCAAGTTCGATACCTACGCCGAAAACCGCATCAAGGGTGCCATGCTGGACGAGCTGCGCCGCATGGACTGGTTTTCCCGGGGCCTGCGCTATCGGGTCAAGCTGCTGGAGGACCACGCCAAGCGCT
>JAIWOE010000089.1 GCA_020217165.1 Desulfovibrio sp.
ATGGGGCTGGAACTCCTTGACGTAGGTATCCTGGAATGTCTTGGGGTCGAAGGAACGCGCCAGGTGCTCGCCGCTGGTCCTGGACATCTTGCCGCGCGAGTCGCGATTGAGCGCCGCCTGCAAGTCTTCCTCAAACTCCAGTCGCATGGCCTTGTATCCCGGGGTGCGCATGTTGGCGAGGTTTGCCATGACGACATTATGACGTTCCATGCGCATATCCATCACTTTACCAACCAGCTCGGCATGATCAGGAAACAGGGTCCGCATTGTACTACTCCTTACATAATGCAGTGGCCGCAGCATTGATGGGCCGCGATCGAAACGCAACGCACAGCCTTTTGCAATGCTCGTACCACACGAAACATCAGACACATCCCAATGAAATACTTATGCTTTTTTTGGCAGCCATACCCCCAGGCCATCCATGCGACTGAAAACCGGCGCTCTGGAAGCTGCCCCGCGCCAGCGCGGCCCCTCATGCGGGGGCACGCAAGGGCTACGGCCAGTTGGCACGGCTGTTGCTTAAATCTCAGCGCTGGCGCGGGCAGGCAGTTCCTGCCTCCCGGCTGGCACAGAGGAAGCGTCCCTCGGATTGGATGAATGCAACAACGTGCGGGGATTCGCGCACCATGTGGACACCAAACCACCCCGCCGGAGGGGAGTCATGAGCGATCATCTCGAGTACGAAATCAACAAAGAATTGGGCGAGTGCTACCTGTTCATGGGCGATCTGGACAAGGCTGAGGAGTACTACCACAAGGCCGCCAGTTCCAACGGGATCCATCCGGACCCCTACATGGGCCTGGCCACCATCGCCGTGCAGCGCGGCAACCTGGCCGTGGCCATGACCCATTACCAGAAGGCCGCCTCCATCGGCCCCAGCGACAAGGCAGAAGCCGGCATCGGGCTCCTGGCCATGGAGCACGGGCAGCACGACGAGGCCTTCTCCCGGTTCAGCAAGGCCCTGACCCTGAACCCCGAAAACATGGTGGCCGTGTTCGGCCTGATCCAGGCTGGCTATGTGCTCAACCGCCTGGCAGAGGTGACGCCGCACCTGGAAAATTTCCTGGCCGTCAACCCCCTCAAGGACGACATCCGCTTTGCCCTGGCCGGCTGCCTGACCAGCCTGGGCCGCCATGCCGATGCCGGCCGGCACCTGGAAACCATCATGACCCGCGACCCCGGCAACGCCGCGGCCCGCGAACTTTACGACCACATCGCCGTGGCATCGTAAGTGACGCGCGGCCGGCGCAGGCCGCACGATCTCTCCCCTCCCCAGGCGTTCATTCCCTGTCCGGTTGCTGGCGCGCCGGACAGGGAATGGCCCCATGGTCCCCCCTGCCGCCTTGCCTGCGGCGCGGAACTGTGGCAGTTGCCACGGAAATACCCTTGTGTGAGGAGAGGTCATGGAGCTGCTGCCGATCAAACGCGCCTTGCTGAGCGTGTCCGACAAAACCGGGCTCGTGGAGTTTGCCTCGTTCCTGCATGCTGCCGGGGTGGAACTGGTTTCCACCGGTGGCACCTGGAAGACGTTGTCCGATGCCGGGCTGCCCGTGGTGCCCGTGAGCCAGGTGACCGGTTTCCCGGAAATCCTGGGCGGCCGCGTAAAAACCCTGCATCCGCACATCCATGCCGGGGTGCTGGCGGACAAGGACAACCCCGAACATCTGAAGACCCTGGGCGAGCTGCACATTCTGCCCTTCGACTGCATCTGCGTAAACCTGTACAATTTTGCCAAGGCCGTTCGCGAGGGACAGGCCCTCAAGGACGCCGTGGAACAGGTGGACATCGGCGGCCCCACCCTGCTGCGGGCCGCGGCCAAGAATTTCCATTCCATGCTCGTGGCGCCGGACCCGGTGGAATATGCCGCCATCCAGGAAGAACTCACGGCCAACCGCGGGCAGGTGGGCCTGGCCCTGCGCCGCAGGCTGGCCGCCAGGACCTTCCAAGCCACGTCCGACTATGACGCCATGATTGCCGAATACTTCGCCAACCCCAGCGTCGGCTAGCCATTGCTTTGCAACGCCTGGGGAAGCGCCGTTCCCCGGGCGTGCCTTGGCGCCGTCGCGACACCTTCCATCAGGAGCATCCGCCATCGCCTCCAAGCTGCAGGGCAACCTTCAGGGCCTCAAACCCAGCCAGCAAAAAGCCCTTTCCCGGCTGTACACCCGCCGCTACCCCAACCAGGGCGGCTACACTCCGGAACAGGCCCGGGAACTGGCCATCCTTTCCCGCGGGGTGGGCCGGCAGCTTGGCCTGCTCATCGACCGTCAGGGACGACCGCAGATGGTCATCGTGGGCGGGCCGGGCTCCATCTACATCCCGGAACTTCCCCGCGCCCGCCTGGGGGCCGGCCGCCTGCGCGGGCTCAGGCTCCTGCACACACACCTGACGTCGGACCTGCTTTCCCGCGAAGACCTGATGGACATGCTCTTTTTGCGGCTGGATTCCCTGGCCGTGCTCACCGTGGATGAACACGGCGACCCCCGCAGGCTGCAGTACGCCAACCTGCTGCCCGTGGCGCCCATCCCCCATGATGAAGAGGAAGAGTCCCAGGCGGAGCGGCCAGCCTATCAAGTGCATGACGTCTTGCCCTGGGATCATGTGGATGTGGATTTTGCGGAGCTGGCCCAGGCCCTGGAAGACGAGTGGGCCCGGCTGGCCCCCACACCGTCGGAATCCCGACGCCCCGCCGCCACCCCCACGGCTGGCAGCAGCGAGGCTGCCCGCGCCGTGCTGGTGAGCATCTCCACCGCCCCAAAATCCACCCAGGAACGCGAACTGGACGAGCTGGAAGCCCTGGCCGAAACCGCCGGCGTGGTCCCGGCCGGCCGCATGGTGCAGCGGGTGCACAGCCTGAACAGCGCCTCCATCCTGAGCAAGGAAAAACTGGCCGAGCTGGAAACCCTGGCCCTGCAGGCCGGCGCCGGGCTGGTGCTCTTTGCCGGCGATCTTTCCCCCTCCCAGCTCACCCACCTGGCCGATGCCACCGAGCGCAAGGTGCTGGACCGCACCATGCTCATCCTGGACATTTTTGCCCAGCATGCCACCAGCCGCGCCGGCAAGCTGCAGGTGGAGCTGGCCCAGTTGCGCTACACCCTGCCCCGGCTGGTGGGCAAGAACAAGGCCCTTTCCCGCCTGGCTGGCGGCATCGGCGGCCGCGGTCCCGGCGAACAGAAACTGGAGATGGACCGCCGCAAAATTCGCGAGCGCGAAACCCGCCTCAAAAAGCAGCTGGAAGAGCTGCGCCGCCACCGCGCTGCGGCCCGCCGACGCCGGGCCCGGGCCGGGGTGCCTGTGGCTGCCCTGGTGGGATACACCAACGCTGGCAAATCCACCTTGCTGAACGTGCTTACCCAGGCCAGCGTGCTGGCCGAAAACAAGCTCTTCGCCACCCTGGACCCCACCACCCGCCGCCTTCGGGTGCCCGAGGAGCGCGAACTCATCCTCACAGATACCGTGGGTTTCATCCGCCACCTGCCGGAGGAACTCAAGGAAGCCTTCCGGGCCACCCTAGAAGAGCTGGAAAGCGCAGACCTGCTCCTGCACGTGGCCGACGCCTCCCACCCGGAGCTCGATGTCCACAACCAGGCTGTGGAAGACATCCTGCGCGAGATGCAGTTGCAGGATGTGCCGCGGCTGCTGGTGCTCAACAAGTGGGACCTGGTGGACGAGGAGTCCCGGGCCGCCCTGCGCTTCCGCTTTCCCGACGCCGTGCCCATCGCCGCCAGGGCCGGCCAGGGGCTGGAGGAGCTGAGCCGGGAGATCGTCCGCCGCATCGACTGGGAACGCGATGTACGGGTACCCCCGCCCCCCCCGGCAGCAAAAACGCTCCCCGACCAGGAATCCATCTTTCCACAAGACTGAACCCCTGCCGAGATGCCCATGCATACGCCCTCCATCAAGACGCTGCTTGACGGCGAGTCCCCCGTGTCCTCCATCCTTGTCCGTGGCTGGGTGCGCACCCGACGCGACGCCAAGGGCTTCTCCTTCCTGGAGCTCAACGACGGTTCCTGCCTGGCCAACCTGCAATGCGTGGTGGACGAGGCCGTGCCCGGCGCCCAGCGGCTCAAGGAAATCCTCACCGGCGCGGCCGTGGCCGTGCAGGGGGACCTGGTGCCCTCCCCGGCCAAGGGCCAGCGCTGGGAGCTCAAGGCCACCTCCCTGGAGCTGATCGGCCCCGCGCCGGAGGAATACCCGCTGCAGAAAAAGCGCCACTCCGATGAATTCCTGCGCAGCATCGCCCACCTGCGGCCGCGCACCAACAAGTTCGGCGCGCTGTTCCGCATCCGCTCCGAGGCCAGCTTTGCGGTGCACGAATTCTTTCGCACCCAGGGGTTTGTGCATGTGCATACGCCCATCCTCACGGGGTCGGACTGCGAGGGCGCAGGCGAGCTCTTTCGCGTCACGGCCCTGCCGCGGGACAGCAAGGAAGGGGCCGCGGCGGACTTTTTCGGGCGGGAGGCATTCCTCACCGTGTCCGGCCAGCTGGAGGCCGAACCCCTGGCCCTCTCCCTGGGCAAGGTGTACACCTTCGGGCCCACCTTCCGGGCCGAGAATTCCAACACCGCACGCCATGCGGCGGAATTCTGGATGATTGAGCCGGAAATGGCCTTCTTTGACCTGACAGCCAACATGGAGCTGGCCGAGGCCTTCGTGAAGGCTGTGGCCCGGCACCTGCTGGAGCACTGCGCCGCGGATCTGGCCCTGTTCAATCAATGGGTGGACCCCCAGTGCCTGGCCCGGCTGGCCCAGGTGGCACAGGAGCCCTTCGAGCGCCTGGAGTACCGCGAGGCCGTGCGCCTGCTGCAGGCTGCCCGCGACGCCGGTGAATCCTTCCAGTACCCCGTGGCCTTTGGCACGGACCTGCAGACCGAGCACGAGCGCTACCTGGCCGAGAAGAAATTCGGCAAGCCCGTGTTCCTGTACAACTATCCGGCCAGCATCAAACCGTTTTACATGCGGGTGAATGACGATCAGAACACCGTGGCCGCCATGGACCTGCTGGTGCCCACGGTGGGCGAACTCATTGGCGGCAGCCAGCGCGAGGAACGGCTGGAAGTGCTGCAGGCCCGCATGCAGGCCCAGGGCCTGGATCCGGCCCCCTACTGGTGGTACCTGGAGCTGCGCAAATTCGGCAGCGCGCCCCACGCCGGCTTTGGCCTGGGCTTCGAGCGGCTGCTGATGTTCGTCACGGGCATCCCCAACATCCGCGATGTCATCGCCTATCCCAGGACCCCGGGAAATCTGGAGTTCTGAGCCACGCCTGGAGCTGTCACTCCCGGTGTTGCCGCACCCAGTCCTCCCAGCCCGGCGGGATTTTCTCGAAGTGCATGTAGTCCTTGTTTGACGCCTTCCAGTCTCCGCCCCAGGTCCAGCCCAGACGCTTGAAGGCTCGGACCACGGGCGAATCCGGCGTCAGCGTGCCCGGGGCGGCGGGGTCGTAGGTGGCTCCCGGGGGCACTATCCGGTCTCCCTTGCGATAGGGATTCAACTGCGGATTAATGTCCACGGCCAACCCCAGGGCATGCATGGAGCGTTTGCGAGAGCTCACCCCCGGCCGCCAGACATAGCCGGAGGTATTGTTCGTGTCCGACGACAGCCCGTACGGCCCCTTGGCCAGGATGGTGGGGTGGGCGATGGGCAGCACCGATTCCAGGGGAAAGCGGTGCGCACGCATCACGGCAAACACCGCGGCAATATCCTCGGCCAGGGCCTTGTGAATGACCACCTGCCCCTGGTGCACCGCGCCATCAAAGCCGTAGTACTGCACGCCCACCAGCACCTGCTGCGCCTGCACTTCGGGCACCACGTCCGGGGGCTGGTGCATGTGGATGGCCTGCTCCCTGGTGAGGAGGCCTTCCGGCGCCTGGGCCCCCGCCAGGCTGGCCGGCAGCAGCAGTACACCGCAGAGGATGGCTCGCAGCAGGCCCATGCCAGGTTGCGTCCTCACAATGTGTGTGCACTCGGAACGCAACCTTAGTGTCACGTCCCCGAAATAAGACGATATTCCCATCATCTTATTCCGGGGAGGACCGTCCGCCAACATGCGTGGATTTTGGCGGACTCACGGAGCCTGCGGCTCCGGGGCCGCCTTGCAGGCGGCCCAGTGTTGCGCCTCCCACATATGGATATATGTTGAGGACGCAACACTAGCGATTGCCGGTGGACGACGTGTGCCTGGAGGTTCCCGAACGGAGCTTCTCCTGAATCTGCCGGCTTTCCCGCTGCACCCGCTCGGGGTCAAACGGTTTGGGCTTGAAGGACTCCGGGGTAATGCGCACGAAGGGGCTCGTGAAGTCTCCGGGCTTTTTGGTGTCGGCCCAGGCTGATGCAGCGCCAGCCAGCGCCACGCCTGCCACTACCAGCACCAGCAGTACAACCGCCCATCGCATGGGGGTTGCAGCAGCCATTTTGGCTGTGGCAGTATGTTTGGGCATCCAGTGCATGGCCGTTCTCCTTGTTGCAGTTGCTATCACACATACAACAGTCCCTGCGGGCTGGCAATGCTCGCCTCCAAGAAGCCAGACTTCATGGAGTTGCACGGTGGCACACGGTGGCGGGCTCGGCACGATCCCTGCTTTAGTGCCCGGTATCGGCAATATCTTCCCGTCCCCGCCCGCCACCCGGCGCGGGGGGACGCAGGGACGCGGCCGCCAAGGAGCATCCGCCATGATGAGTTCAATGTATATCGGCGCCACCGGGATGAAGACCCATTCCAAGGGCATGCAGGTGACCGGGAACAACATCGCCAACGTGAACACCACGGCGTACAAGAATTCCCAGATCCGCTACGCCGACCTGATGAGCACCAACCTTGCCTCCAGCTCCACCAGCGCCACCGTGGGCGTGCCCCAGACCGGGCACGGGGTGGGCGTGCAGGATGTGGTGACCATGTTCACCCAGGGCTCGTTCCAGACCACTACTTCCGAAACGGACGTGGCCATTTCCGGCAAGGGATTTTTTGCCGTGCGGGACCAGGCCAACAACGCCATCTACTACACCCGGGCCGGCAATTTCGTCTTCAACAAGGACGGATACCCGGTGGATACCAACGGCTTTGCCGTGCGGGGCGTGGCCTACAACGAGGACGGCTCCCATTCCGACGTGGTCACGGACATCCGCCTGTGGACGGATGCAAATGCAATCCCCACCCTGGCGGCCAGGAGCACCTCGGCCGTGACCCTGACCTCCAACCTCGACCGCAGCGTGCAGGAGGACGCAACCGCTCCCACCCTCGCCAGCATGCTCCAAAACTATGACGGCCTTTCCGGCGAGGAGCCCTTGTCCTCTCTGCAATATTCCCATGCAGACACCATCAGCGTCTATGATTCCGCCGGGGAAAAACGCACCCTGACGGTCTATTATTCCAAGGTGGGGGAAGACGCCGCCTCCGGCAACACCATCTACGGATACGTCGCCGCCATCCCGGCCGGGGAGGACGCCTCCGCCCTGGCTGGCACCGCCGCCGCGGGCATGCTCATGTCCGGCACCCTGACCTTCAACAGCGCCGGCGAGCTCGTGGGCCAATCGGCTTACACGTATTCCGGCAGCGGGGACCCCACGGACCCCAGCACCTGGACCCTGGCGCCCCTGAGCGCAGAATCGGCCCCGTCCATGACCGCCACATTCTCCAACGGCGCCACCATGACCACCTCCCTCAATTTCGGGCTTACCAGCACCACGGGCACCTGGAACGGGGGCTCCACCCTGGCGGAGGCCGCGGCCGGCACCAACATCGCCTCCTTCGAATCCACCCGCAGCGCCAGCAGCACCACGTCCTACAACGGCTCCTCCTACAATACGTTCCAAAGCCAGAACGGGTATGGGGAAGGCTCCCTCACCCGGGTCTATTTTGCCTCGGACGGCACCCTGGTGGGCGATTATTCCAACGGGCAAAGCGCCGACCTGTACCGCCTGCGACTTTACGACTTCACCAATGAATACGGACTGACCCACGAGGGCGGCAACCTGTACGCGGCCAACGGCTCCACCGGGGAGATCATCGAGGGCTTCCCCGGGGACAACATCTTCGGCTCTGTGTCCGGGAAATCCTTGGAGCTGTCAAACGTGGATCTGGCCTCGGAATTTGTGACCATGATCACCACCCAGCGGGGGTTCCAGGCCAATTCCAAAATCATCACCACCACGGATACCCTACTGCAAACGGCCATCAACATGAAGCGCTAGCCATCGGGGGCAAAACCGGCTAGCATGGGCGCATGAATGCGCGTCCAATGCTCACGGGGCTCTTTGCCTGGCTGGGGGTGATCCTGCTGGCAATAATGCCGGGGCACGGGGCAGCGGCAGAATCTGCCGCCCCCCTGCCCGTGGTGGAATTTCACCTGGACGGACCGGCAGCCGCTGCCTCCATGGAGTTTTCCGGCCTGGCGTGGTGGGAGGACCGGCTGGTCATGCTGCCGCAATACCCGGCACGCGCCGGGGGCTTGTATTTCGTCAAAAAGCAGTCCCTGGTGGAGCGGCTGCGGGGCAATGCCAATGCTCCCCTCATTCCCGTGCGCTGGGAGTTTTCCGATGGCGGCCTGGCCAAGAGCATCCCGGGGTACGAGGGATACGAGGCCATCGCCTTTGATGGCGACACCGTGTACGCCTGCATCGAATCCCGCCACAACAAACGCATGCATGGCTGGCTCATCAAGGGCATGGTGGACCGCGAACGCAATCGCATCATCATGGACCCGGCCAGCAAGGTGCACCTGGACCCGCCGGCCCAGCTGCCCAACATGTCTTTCGAAGCCCTGTTGGTGCATGACGGCAAGGTGTACGCCTTTTTCGAGGCCAACGGCCGCAATGTCAACGCCCGCGCCCAGGTGCTGGTGTTTTCCAAGGACCTTGTGCTCACGGAGCGCCTGGGCTTCCCGGCCCTGGAATACCGCCTGACGGACGTGACCGCCGTGGACGAAACCGGCGGATTTTACGGGCTCAATTTCTTCTGGACCGGAGAGGCGGAACTGCTGCAACCCGCAGCGGAAACCGCCGGCGGCCGGCCCAATGTCTCCACCACGGTGGAACGCCTGGTGCCCTTGCGTTTTTCGGAGAATGGCATAGAGAGGGATGGTCCGTTCCTGCCCTTTAGCGGGGGGGTATTGCCTTCCAACTGGGAGGGAGCGGCCATGCTGGAGGATTCGGGAACCGCGGGGGGCGAGGCGCGCGACGTCTCCACGGCGGGACAGGACGGGGGCGGGCCGCTTCGCGGCGTCATGATCATCACGGACAAATATCCGGCCACACGCCTGGGCTTTGTGGCGTTGCCCTAGCCCTGGAGCCGCAACAGAAAGGAACCACGCCCATGGGCAAGAAACTGCTCATCATCGAGGACGAGCTGCACATCCGCACCCTGCTGGAACAGGCCCTGGAAGATCTGGCCGACGAGTTCGCCGTGGAAATCCTCACCGCCGCCGATGGCGAGGAGGGCATGGCGCTCATCAAATCCGAACGACCCCAGGTGGTCTTCCTGGATATCATGATGCCCAAGATGAACGGCTATGAAGTGTGCACCGCCGTTAAGAACGACCCCGAGCTCAAAGATACCGTGGTAGTGCTGCTCACCGCCAAGGGCCAGGAGGCGGACAAGAAAAAAGGCCTGGAAATTGGCGCCTACGATTACATGACCAAGCCCTTTGACCCCGACGAAGTGGTGGATCTGGCCAAGGAACTGCTGCAGATCGTGGACTGAGACGCCCCCGCACCGCGGGTGTGTTCCGGATGTTTCCTGCAACACTCTCCGGTGGCCCTTGGGCCGGGGAGCGTTGTGGCGTGCACTGCCCACCACTCCGGGAATGTCCTTAGAATTTCCCGTCTCCGAATCTTCACCCATTTGTCACATCCCCTGCCCCCCCGGACCGGGCGATTCTGTGGTATCACTGTGGCGTTGTGGCCTTTGCACCACCTGCACGCTCCGGCTACGCCAGTCCCACAGGAGCCGCCACCATGCGCCTTGCCAAATACCTCGCCAAGCGACTTCGCTACGTCCAGGAACCCTCCGCCCGCATCCAGGGCGGTCGTTCTTTGGAACAGCACGTCTCTCCGGAGCAGTGGCGCCAGCTCAGGGAGCTATACCGGCGCAGCAACCTTGGCCTGGTGACGGTGGAGGTGGCCAATTACCACGCCATCTCCACCCCTGAAGACGATCACATCGGCATGGAGCTGGTGCACCTGCTGGAGAGTGACGCCCTGGCCTCCCTGCCCGGATTGTTTCCCCAGGCGCGGTTTCTGTTCTCGGCCCGGGAAGGCCTTGCCTCCTTCATGCTGTTCTTCGATATTCCGCCAGATATCGTCTCACTGGCCAACGCCGCCTTCATGTTCCGCATGCAGGCGCAGGAGCGACTGGCCATGCGCCTGCCCCACCAGCTAGCCGCCAGCTGCGATATCCACGTGGGCTATGCCTATGTGGACAGCCACGCCTCCGGCGACATGGATCGCGTGCTCCTGCGGGCATACCTGCATGCCCGCCGGCTGGGCTCTCGCCCCCGGGACGTGGCCTCGCCGCCGCTGTACAAGGAGTTCCAGTGCATTGTGGAGCGGGGCAAGGTGACCACCCTCTACCAGCCCATCCTGGACTTCGAAACCGCCCAGGTCATGGGCTGGGAAGCCTTTACCCGTGGGCCGGAAAACACCTTCCTCTCCTCCCCTCAAATGCTCTTTCAACTGGCCAAGGAGGCCGGCTCCACCTTCCGCCTGGAAAAAGTGTGTCGGGAAAAGGCGCTCAAGGGCTTGGGGCAAATGGGCCCCAACCAGCGCCTATTCCTGAACAATCACTCCGATGAGATCGCCGATCCCAACTTCACCCCCGGCCTGCTGCTGGAGGAAATCGAGGCCTACGGGCTCAAACCCCACAACATTGTCCTGGAATTCGCCGAACGCCAGGGCTTCAAGGACATGAATCTCTTTTTTCGGGATATCGAACGGTTCCGCGCCAAGGGATTCTCCATCGCCATCGATGACGTGGGCTCCGGCGACTCAAGCCTGCGCAACATCACCCTCATCCGGCCGGATTTCATCAAATTCGACATCTCCCTGGTGGATGGCATAGACACCAACCCCTACCACCGCAGCATGGTGGAGACCCTGCTCTTCCTGGCCCAGCGCATCGGCGCACGCACCATTGCCGTGGGCATTGAGACGGAAACAGCCCTCAGCTCCCTGGTGTCCATGGGAGTGCATGCCGGCCAGGGCAACTGCCTGGGTGTGCCGGAGTACAAGCCCGCCTCCCCCCACATCCAACTCCCCCGCAAGACCGGCTTTACCCAGGAGGACGGCCAGTCCTGGAAATGCTCCACCCCCATCCGGGAGCTGACCATGCCCTGCCCCACCACCAGCGGAGACAAAACTGTTCGGGAAATCAAAGAGTTGCTGGTGGATAAGCCCGCCCAGACCAGCGTGGTGGTGGTGCGCGACGGCCGGCCCTGCGGGCTGCTGATGCAGTACAACACGGACCGCCATCTCTCCACGCAATTTGGCATGTCCTTGTATTATCACCGGGAAGTCACTCGCATCATGGATCCCAGCCCCCTGGTGGTGGAGGGGGATCTGCCCATTGAAGACGTGGCCGCCCTGGCCATGGTCCGCGAATCCACCAAGGTCTACGACGACATCATCGTGGTGGACAAGGGCAAGCTCATGGGCGTGGTCTCGGTGCAGCGCATGCTGGATCAGCTGACCCAGACCCAGGTGGAACTGGCCAAGGGCGCCAACCCCCTCTCGGGCCTGCCGGGCAACGTCTCCATCGAGCGCGAAATCGAGCGCCGCCTTAAGGGCCGCATCCCCACGGCCATGGCCTACATCGACCTGGACAATTTCAAGGTCTATAATGATGTCTATGGCTTCGAGCGCGGCGATCGCATTATCCTGCTCACAGCGGAACTCCTGCGCGAGGCGGCCAAGGCTTGCGGCGCCAGCGGGGATTTCCTGGGCCACATCGGCGGCGACGATTTTCTGATCATGTGCGACCCCAGTCGTGTCGTGCCCCTTTGCAATTACGTGATGGAACACTTTGCCATCCGTTCAAAGGAACTGTATTCCCCTGAAGATGTCGCACGGGGCTATGTGGTGGGCAAGGGGCGAGACGGACAGACCGGGCAGTTCCCCCTTACGTCTCTGTCCATTGCCGTCATCGACTGCCCCATGGATGCCTACTTCAGCATGGAATTGCTGTCCAACCGCACTGCCGCCGTCAAAAAACGCGCCAAATCCATTGAGGGAAATGCCCTGGTGCGAGAATCCCTGCTCGACCAAGCGTCGGGCCAGACGGCCTCCGCCGCGGCGTAACAGCCCTCCTGCCGCCAGCCGCAGTATCCCCTGGCAATCCATACGGCCGTGACTGCCCTTCCCGCACAGGCGCCGCTTGACACTGGCTGCGAACTGTGTCGTTTATACAGAACGTGGTGAACCCGTACGGCGCGCGACGCATCCGTCCCCAATCGGGTTCCCCCTGGGGGCAACGCAGGCCAGGCTCCGCCCATGCTGCGATGGCTGGCCTTTTACCCGCGCTTGCGGTACGATAGACCACACCATGCCATACCCGAACCACGCCACTCTTCCGGGAAGGACAGGCTCCATGACGGAACAACACCAGCCTCCAAAATACGATATTCTGGCCGAGCTGCTGGGCGGCGGCAGCGACCCCTCCGACTCCCAGGAAGCCGACGACCTGAATGCCCTGCTCTACCGGGACAAAAGCGAGGTGGCCAAGCCGCAGTACCGCTCGTTCCGACTCAGCGAGGTGGACGATTCCCCTGGCCAGTACGCCCGCAATATCCTCCTGGAACTGGCAGACCCGGACGCCGAGGAGCAGTACCGGTCCTTCCGCCTGGCCGTGCCAGCCAACAAGAAAAAAGCCACGGTCTACTTTCCGCCCAAGTTGCACAACAGACTTAAGTCTGCAAAATATCACATCAAAAAACTTGTCCCCGACGAGTACAAAAGCCAGGTCTCCATGTCGGACATCGTGGCCATCTCCCTGCGCATCGCCCTGAGGGAATTCGAGATGAAGGGGGAATCGAGCCTCATGCTCAAGCTCATCACAAAGCATTTGAGCAAGAAGGGCTAGCATGGAGATCATCTGCCCGAGCTGCCGCACGCGGCAGCAGGTGGACACCGCACGGCTGCCCCCCGGGCCGGCCACCCTGCCCTGCAAACGCTGCGGCAAGCAGTTCTCCCTGGGCAGCGCCCGTTCCATCGCGGTGATGATTTCCAAGGGCGGCGTGGGCAAAACCACCACCGCCGTGCATTTGGCCGCCGGGCTGGCCCTGAACAACTTCAAAACCCTGCTGGTGGATTGCGATACCCAGGGCCAGGCAGCCTTCATGCTGGGTATTCGTCCCAACGATGGCCTAGCCAGCCTCATCCTGGGAGACGCCCCGCCAGACAAGGCCATGCTCAAGGCCCGGGAGAACCTCTGGCTGCTCAGCGGCGGCAAGTCCCTGGCCAAGGTCAAACGTCACATCACCCGCAAGGACTACGCCGGCGAAAACACCCTAGCCGAGGCCTTGCGCCCCATCGAGCGGGCCTTCCAGTTCATCATCCTGGACACCTCCCCCAGCTGGGACTCCCTGACCGTCAACGTGCTGTTTTATGCCCAGGAGCTGCTGGCACCCATTTCCCTGGAGGTCATGACCATCCAGGGTCTTGCGGAATTTTTACGGAATTTCGCCTCCTTGCGCAAACACAATCCCGCCGTGACCCTCAAATACCTGCTCCCCGTGTTCCTCTCCAAGCCCAGCAAAAACTCACAGGCTATTCTCGAAAGCCTGGAAAAGTTTTATGGGAAGTACCTCTGCACGCCCATCCGATATTCCCCAGTGCTGGCAGAGGCCCCGGCATATGGCATGACCGTCTACGAATACGCCGGCCGGGACGGTGTGGTGGAGGACTTCCGGGAACTGCTGAAGGATGTATTGCACCAGGACGACTTGTAGCACGGTCCTGGCGCCCCGCCCCCGCCTCGCCTTCCCCGCACCGGCTGCACCCCATACCAAAGAACGCGCATGACACTTGAATCCTTGACCATTTCCATGGGACCACAGGCCCCGGCCCTGCACATTCCCCGCGCCAAGGTGGAAGACCGCCACGCCAGCGGTGCACCCCGGCTGCTGCGCCTGTTCGATCCCACCCCCCTGGACACGCCCTATGGCCGCCTGATGCCGCGCCATACCGACGACTCCGGAGACCCCGAAAGCCGGCGCCCGGCCCGGCCGGCCATTGAGCTGACCCCCGACGGCGTGGTCAAGGCCCTGTCCCTGGAAACACAGGCCCTGGTGGCCACCTCCTTGGGCCCCCTGCCCGCGGAGCGCCTGCTGTTCCACCCCCATGGCGGCCTGCGCCGGCTGTTTCCCCAGGATGGCAAGCTCACGGCCTTCCGCTCCTGGCAGGACGAAAAAACCACCGCCCCGCTCTTGCGCCTGGAGCTGCCGCCGGACCCCAACGTGCTGGAGGCCGGCCGCCGCGTGCTGCAGGCCCGCTGCATTAGCCTGCTCTTTTACCCTGCCGGCGCCCTGCAGAGCATTTCCCTGTGGACCGGAGAAACCGTGCCCTGGCCCACCCCCCTGGGCACCCTGCCGG
>JAIWOE010000090.1 GCA_020217165.1 Desulfovibrio sp.
CCATGGAGTCCACCTCCGCCACGGCCACGTTGAATTTGTTTCGCAGCTTGCGCTTGAGGCTTTGGGCCACGTTGCGCTTGCCTTTAAGCGAATCGTTTCCGTGCAGGGTGAACTCCAGGAGCAGGGTGCCAATAACCATACTGCAGGCGAGCCGCGCCTGGCGGGCTTGATGTTACAGCGTTCTGGCCTCTTCCACGTGTTCAAAGGCTTCTATGTAGTCGCCCACTTTGATGTCATTGAACTTTTCCAGGCCAATACCGCATTCGTAGCCCTTGACCACTTCCTTGGCATCGTCCTTGAACCGTTTGAGGGACGAAATGGCGCCAGTGTAGATGACCACGCCATTGCGCAGGAGCCGCACGCCAGCGTTGCGCACGAGCTTTCCATCCACCACGGCGCAGCCAGCAATGGTGCCCACCTTGGGCACGCTAAAGGTTTCGCGCACCTCGGCCTGCCCCAGGTACACTTCGCGCACCGTGGGGGAGAGCATGCCGCTCATGGCGTCCTTGATGTCGCTCACCAACTGATAGATGATGTCGTAGAAGCGAATGTCAATGTTCTCGCGTTCGGCCAGTTCCTTGGCCTTCACCGTGGGCCGCACGTTGAAGCCGATGATGATGGCTTCGGACGCGCTGGCCAGCATGACGTCGGACTCGCTCACCGCGCCGGCGCCGCTGTGGATGACCTTGACCT
Source organism: Desulfovibrio sp. (assembly GCA_020217165.1). Taxonomy (GTDB): domain Bacteria; phylum Desulfobacterota; class Desulfovibrionia; order Desulfovibrionales; family Desulfovibrionaceae; genus Megalodesulfovibrio. The sequence continues at coordinate 694 of JAIWOE010000090.1, forward strand.
TGACCTCGTCGGTGGAGAGCTTGGCCAGGGCCTCGGTCACGGCTTCCAGGGACCCCTGCACATCGGCCTTGAGGATGAGGTTGAGGTTCTGGGAAGCCACGTCCCCACGGCGGGCCAGGAAGGTCTCCAAGGTGATGCGGGATTCCTTGGCCAGCTCCTTCTCGCGCTGCTTCTGCATGCGCGTTTCGGCAATGCGACGGGCCACCTTTTCGTCTTCCACCACCACAAACTCGTCCCCGGCCTCGGGCACGCCTTCAAACCCTTGCACTTCCACGGGCCAGGCCGGGCCAGCCTTTTTCATCTTCTTGCCCTGGTCACTGAACAGGGCCCGGGCCTTGCCGGAGAACACGCCGCACACAAACGCATCGCCCTGGCGCAGAGTGCCTTCGGCCACCAGGATGGTGGCCACGGGGCCGCGACCCTTGTCCAGCCGGGCTTCCACAATGTGGCCGCGGGCGGGCTTTTCGGGGTTGGCCCTGAGTTCCAGCACTTCGGCCTGCAGGAGGATGAGCTCCAGCAATTCATCGATGCCCGTGCGCTGCTTGGCGGACACGTGGGCATAAATGGTCTCGCCGCCCCAGTCTTCGGGAAGTAGGTCCAGGTCGGAAAGCTCGCGTTTCACGCGGTCCGGGTCCGCGCCTTCCTTGTCGATCTTGTTCACGGCCACCACGATGGGCACGCCGGCGGCGCGCGCATGGCTGACGGCTTCGCGGGTCTGATCCATCACGCCGTCATCCGCCGCCACCACCAGGACAACGATATCCGTCACCTGGGCGCCGCGGGCGCGCATGGCGGTGAAGGCCTCGTGGCCTGGGGTATCCAGGAACACCACATCGCCTTTGCGGGTGGTGACGTGGTAGGCGCCGATGTGCTGCGTGATGCCGCCGGCTTCGCCCTCGGTGACGTTGGTTTCGCGGATGGCGTCCAGCAGCGAGGTTTTGCCGTGGTCAACGTGGCCCATGATGGTCACCACGGGCGGGCGCGGCCGCAGGGCCTCGGGATCGTCCTCGGTCTGGGAGGCGAGGTACGTATCTTCCGTAAAGCCCACGCGTTCCACTTCGTAACCGAACTCGTTGGCCACCAGGGTGGCGGTGTCCATATCCAGGGAACTGTTGATGGTGGCCATGATGCCCAGACCCAGCAGGACCTTGATGAGGCTCTGGGCCTTGACGCCCATTTGGTGCGCCATGTCGGACACGCGGATGGCCTCGTCCACGCGGATTTTTCGTTTGGCCTGCTTCAGGGGCTGCGCCGCCTGCTCGGCCATGGTGGTGGAGACCATTTCGAAATCCCCAAAGCCGTCGCGGCGGCGCTTGCCGCCGGGGCGCGCACGGCCGCCCGTCTTGTCCCGGAGGGGTGAAGACTTCTTCTTTTTGGCCTGCAGGCTGGCGCGGCGGCGATCTTCTTCTTCGGACAGGCCGGAGGTGAATTCCACCACGCGACGGTCCTTGCGGCCGCGTTTGCGGTCTGCCTCGGATTCGCTGCCAAGCGTAGCCACTGGAGCGGGGGTGCCTGCAGCGCCAGCAGCCCCGGCAGCACCGGGGCCGCCGGGGCGAGGGCCATAGGGGCGCTGTCCCTGGCGGGGGCTGCCAGGTCCACCAGAGCCGCCAGGACCACCAGAGCCGGTGGTGCCGGGGCGGGAGGCCTCGGGCCGCTGGCGTGGCTGGGCTTTGGGATCAGGCATGGAAATGATGCGCACCTGCGGGCCGCTTTCCATGGCGCGGGGTTTTTTCTTGCGCTGGGCAGGCTGGGCCTCCCCTTCGACGGCCGGGGCCTGAGCGGCCTCCGTCGCCTGACCGGGCGCCTCGGGCTGGGCCGGGGTGGCGGACACTCCGGGTGCGGCCGGTTCCTCCGGCAAGGCAGCGTCGGCAGTCACGGTAGCGTCGGCAGTCTCGGCAGGCTGTGCAGCGGCCTCGGCCTCGGCCTGGGCCGCAGCTTCGGCCTGAGCCGCAGCTTCGGCCTGAGCCGCAGCCTGGGCGGCCTTTTCTTCAGCTGCCTTGCGCTCCGCGGCGGCCTGGTCTTCCGGCGTGGAAATGATGCGCGCCGCGGGCGTGGGTTCGCGCACCACGCGGGCCCGTGCGGCGCCGGCGTCGCGTCCCTTGCGGGTGGGGTCCGCAGGCCTTGGGGCGGCTGTTTCGGCATCCGGTTCGGGGGTGCCGGATGCTTCAACCACCGCGGGTGCGTCGGAGGGGACGTATTCCGTGTCGGCCTCGGCCGCAATCCCGGCATCCTGAGGCGTGTCAACAGGGGCTTCCGCAGGAATATCCGCATGTTCCGACCCGCTGGGCTTGCGCCGTCTGCGCACGATGACGCCGGAATTGGAAACGCGGCGACCGTCGTCCGCGCCGCCTGCATGGTCTTTCAGATACATTTTCACCGCCTGCACGTCCTCCTCGGACAGCACATGGACCAGACTTTTGGCAGGATGGCCAAGCTCTCGCAATGCCTGAAGAATATCCTTGGCGTTGACGTGAAGGTCGTCCGCCAGGTCTTTCACTCGAATTTCATCAGCCATGATGCACCCCCGTTTCGCCGCCGCCTCCAGCCTTGGCCCGTCGCCGCCAGCCTTGGTATGATGAGATCTTGCGCCGACAATGGTCAGCGGCGCAGCAATACCAGCCTCTGCCGGGGAGCCGTTTGCGCGGATCTTCCACGAGGGCGGCTCCAGTGGCGCCCGACTGCGTCATGGCGAGGACGTAGCGGGTCAGCGCCTGTTTGGGCAGGATCTGCCTGCAGATGACGCAGCTGCGCATGGGCAGGCGTCTTGAAACCGCCACGGTCATTGGACATCGCCTCCCAGGGGTTGTGCAGCCGCATCTTCGTCGTCTGCATCGGGAGCCAGTTCCTGTTCCCTGGCAGCCTCAAATCCCATGATACGCAGGGCGTAGCGCAGGTTGCCCACGCGGTCCGGCGTGAGCTGCAACCGCTGGGCCAGTTCTTCGTCGTCGGCGTGGATGACTTCCTCCACGCTGGCGAACCCGGCGTTGGAGAAGATGTCCGCCGGTGCATCAATGACGCTGGCAAGCTGATCCAGCTTTTCCCGCCCGGCATTGATCTCGTTATATTTGGATTCGGTGTAGATATCGATTTTCCAGCCCAGCAGCTTGGAGGCCAGTTTGACGTTCTGCCCCTTGCGGCCGATGGAGAGGGTGAGTTGGTCGTCGGGAACCACCACTTCCAGCAGCTTTTCTTCCTCATCCACCATGATGCGGGAGATGACCGCGGGGGAGAGGGCATGGGCCGCATAGGTGGCGATTTCCGGGCTCCAGACCACGATGTCGATGCGTTCGCCGCGCAGCTCCTGCACCACGTTCTGGATGCGCGAGCCGCGGATGCCCACGCAGGCGCCCACGGGGTCCACGTCGCGGTCCCGGGAGAGCACGGCCACCTTGGCCCGGCTGCCGGGGTCGCGGGCCACGCCCATGATGCGCACGGTGCCGTCGTCCACCTCGGGCACTTCGCGCTTGAAGAGCGATACCATGTAATCCGGGTGGGAGCGGGAGACGATGACCTGCGGGCCGCGGCCTTCCTTGCGCACTTCCACGATGAAGGCCTGCACGCGGTCGCCGCGCTTAAAGCGCTCCTTGGGAATCTGCTCTTCCTTGGGCAGCAGGGCTTCGGTGCGTCCCAGGTTGATGATCCAGCCGGCACGGTCGCGGCGCTGGATGATGCCAGAGACGATCTCGCCCTTGCGGTCCTTGTATTCTTCGTAAATGATTTCCTGTTCGGCATCACGCATACGCTGAATGATGACCTGCTTGGCGCTCTGGGCGGCAATGCGGCCGAGGTCCTCAATCTTCAGTCGGAAGCCGATTTCGTCGTCCAGTTCCACGTTGGGATCGTGTTCCCGGGCTTCTTCCAGCAGGATTTCGCTGTCTTCGTCGTACACATCGTCCACCACGACCTTGAACTGGAAGACTTCGATTTCGCCGGTTTCCTCGTTGAAACCGACTTCAAAGTCATCCGCATGGCCGTACTTGCGGGCAATGGACGAGCGCACGGCCTCTTCCAGGGTGTCGATGAGCAGGTCGCGGTCGATGCCTTTGTCCTTGCTGATCTGATCGATGGCTTTTTTGAGCTCGGAGCTCATGACGCGTCCTCCTCATCAAGGTGCTCGGGGAAAGAGGGGGCTCCGGGGGCGCCGGGAGCAGGGGAGGCGGATTTCTTTTTCGACGATCCGCCCTTGGGTTTTTTGGGGGCCTCGAATTCGTGGATAAGCCGGCACTGCTTCACCTGGGCCCAGGGGATGGCCGTGGTGTGGCCTTCGCAGTCCAGGGTCAAGGTGGTCTGCTCCACGGCCAGGAGCCGGCCGCGCAGACGCTTGCGGTCCGCATACCAGGGATCCGCATAGGCCGGGCCTTGCAAGGGGCGGTCCAGCTGCACGGAAAGCTCGCGGCCCACATAGGGCGGCAGCTGCTCCGGGCGGAAGAACAGCCGTTCCATGCCAGGGGAGGAGACTTCCAGGGTGTAGGCGCCAGGGATGACGTCTTCGGCGTCCAGGGCCACGCTCAGGTGGCGAGAGAACTCCGCGCACTGGTCCACATCCACCTCCGGGCGGTCAGGGCCGGAGGGGAGATGCTCGTTGCCGGGCAAATCCAAATAGATGCGGGCCACGGCGCGATGGTGGCCGGCGGTGAACTCCACGCCCCAGATGGCGTAGCCCAGGCCGGTTGCCAGGGAACGCGCCAGGCGGTCCAGGCGGTCCAGGGCGGCCCGGGGAGAAGGGCGTGCGGAGGCGGAATGCGTCTCTGCCAAAAGCGTCAGTCCTTGCAAGCAGTTAACGGCAGCCGGGGGTCGGGATGTTCCCCGGCGGCGGGCCAGCACAAGTCAACACGGACCCACGGCGACGCGGCAGGGCCACGCGGCATGGACGGCGTGCTCCCGGCCGAAAAATGAAAAAAAAGGGGGGGCGAATCGCCCACCCCGACGTTTCGGCAACGGCCAGGATGCGGTTGCTCATCCCCTCCAGGGCACACGCTGCACGGCAGCCAGCCTGGAGCTCGCACGGCGAGGAGGGACGAACGACCTGGAGCGGGCGACGGGATTCGAACCCGCGACACCAAGCTTGGGAAGCTTGTACTCTACCAACTGAGCTACACCCGCTCTCCAAACGAAAGTATTTACCCGCTGGGGAGGGGGTTGTCAAGGTGGCGTGGCGGTTCAGGTGGAATATTCCAGCGCGGTCGCCGGGGGATTTTTCCTCAACCTCCCAGAAAAGGCAACGCGTTCTTGCAGGGCCAGATTCCTTTTCGGCAGGAATGAATCCTTCCTGCGCAACAGGAAAAAAGCTGATCGGGCAATCAACCTAACATCGTACGGACACAGAATAAATCAAATTTTTGCTCCCGGCGGTGTTGGTACGCGGCATGCTAGGGGGATGGCGACGGCGTGGGCTGGGCAGCTGGCCAGGCAGGTTGGCCCGGCAGGTTCACCGGGCAGACTCGCGTTGAGCCATGCCGTGCCAGAAATCACGGAGCTACCTGTCAAGGACAACCTGTTTCGAGCAATCCGGTTGAGGATGGCATGGGCCCTTGGCCATGCATGAACGAACGACCCTAGAAGGGAGGCGCCATTTCATGAATGCAAGCACCATCACCTTGCATGTCCCCCAACGCAGTAAGATTGCCGGCCGGATGGATTTTTTCCAGATGGCAAGCGGCGTGCTGCTGATCCTGTTCCTGTGGGCGCATATGCTGCTGGTCTCCAGCGTCATTTTGAGCCCCAGCCTCATGAACGGGATCGCCTGGTTCTTCGAGGCGACGTACATGGCCCAGATTGGCGGGCCGGCCATCTTCGTGCTCATGGTGGTTCACTTTATCCTGGCGGCGCGCAAGATGCCCTTCAAGCAGGATGAATGGAAGACATTCCGCGTGCATGCCCGCATGTTGCAGCACAAGGACACCACCATGTGGCTGGTGCAGGTCATCAGCGCCATCCTCATCCTGGTGCTGGGTGCGGTGCACATGTTCGTGGTGCTCACGGATCTGCCCATCACGGCGGCCAAGAGTGCGGCGCGCATCCAGAGCGGCTGGCTCTATCTGTATCTGGTCCTGCTGCCCATGGCCGAATTGCATGTGGGTGTAGGATTTTATCGTATTGGCGTCAAATATGGCTTTGTCGGCCGCAGCAAGCGCAAGTGGTTCCAGAAGACCGAGAATGTCATGATGATCGGCTTCATCACCATCGGCCTGCTAACGCTTGTGCGCTTCATGCTGTTGAATATTCAAGGATAGGGTAAGGCAATGCAGATTCATCATACCGACGTGTTGTGCATCGGCGCCGGCCTGGCCGGGGAGCGCGTGGCCGTGGAAGCCGCCATGGCCGGCCTGAACACCATCATGCTTTCCCTGGTGCCGCCGCGGCGCTCCCACTCCTCCGCCGCCCAAGGCGGCATGCAGGCGGCCCTGGGCAATGCCATCATGGGCGATGGCGACAGCCCCGACGTGCACTTTGCCGATACCGTCAAGGGCTCCGACTGGGGCTGCGACCAGGAAGTAGCCCGCATTTTTGCCGATACCGCGCCCATCGTCATGCGCGAAGTGGCCCATTGGGGGGTGCCCTGGAACCGTGTGGTCCCTGGAAAGCACACGTATTACAAGGGTGGCAAGCCCTTTGAGGCCGAGGAAAAAGCGGAGAAGGCTGGCCTCATTCACGCCCGCGCTTTTGGTGGCACGGCCAAGTGGCGCACCTGCTACACGGCCGACGGCACCGGGCGTTCCGTGCTCAACACCCTGGACACCAAGTGCCTGCAGTATGGCGTGACCGTGCATGACCGCATGCAGGCCGAGGCCTTGATCCACGACGGCGAAACCTGTTTGGGCTGCATTGCCCGCTGCTTGCGCACCGGGGAGCTGGTGGCGTACCTGGCCACCTCCACCCTCATCGCCACCGGCGGCTATGGCCGTATTTACAAGGCCACCACCAATGCCGTCATCTGCGACGGCGGCGGCCAGATCATTGCCCTGGATACGGGCCTGGTGCCCATGGGCAACATGGAAGCCGTGCAGTTTCACCCCACGGGCACCGTGCCCACGGACATTTTGGTGACTGAAGGCTGCCGTGGCGACGGCGGCACGCTGCTGGACGTGAACCTGTACCGCTTCATGCCTGATTACGAGCCGGATAAGTCCGAGCTGGCCTCCCGCGACGTGGTCTCCCGCCGCATGACCGAGCACATGCGCAAGGGCCTGGGCGTCAAGAGCCCGTACGGTGACCATCTCTGGCTGGACATCCGCCACCTGGGCGAAAAGCACATCACCACCAAGCTGCGGGAAGTGTACGACATCTGCACCAACTTCTTGGGCGTGAATCCCATCCATCAGCTCATTCCCGTGCGGCCCACGCACCATTATTCCATGGGCGGCGTGCGCACCAACCGCGATGGCGCGGCTTACGGTCTCAAGGGCCTGTTCTCCGCCGGGGAATCCGCCTGCTGGGACATGCACGGCTTCAACCGCCTGGGGGGCAACTCCCTGGCCGAAACCGTGGTGGCTGGCCGCTACATCGGCAAACGCATGGTGGAATATACCAAGGGCGCCACGCCGTCCTTTGGCATGCAGTACGTAGACGACGCCCACAAGAAAGTACAGGAACGGATCACGGACATCGTCACCGGCCGCAAGGGCAAAGAAAATGCCTTCAAGATCCGGGATGAAATGCACGACATCATGATGGAGTGCGTGGGCATTTTCCGCAATGGCAAGGATCTGCAAAAGGCCGTGAACAAGCTGGAAGAACTGTACGACCGTTCGCAGAAGATCTGCCTGTCCTCGACCTGCAAGGGAATGAACCCGGAGCTGTCCACAGCCCTGCGCATCCGCGGCATGGTCAAGCTGGCCCAGTGCACGGCGTATGGCGCCCTCATGCGTACGGAATCCCGCGGCGCGCACACCCGCGAGGACTTCCCCGAACGCAACGACAAGGACTGGCTCAACCGCACCCTGGCGTACTGGAAGGAAGGCGCCAGCATGCCCACCCTTGAATATGAGGAAGCCTCCCCGTACTACGAGTTGCCTCCGGGCGATCGTGGGTACGGTGGCGGCGTGACCATCCCCAACGAGCTGCCCCCGGAAAAGTTCGTCATTCCCGAAGCGGCGAAGGAAAACCTCAAGAAGGCCAAGCTGTAGGACAAGGAGCAGCCTTATGAATCGCATGCTGACGTTGAACATCTTCCGCTACAATCCGCTGGATCCGGATTCCACGCCCCGGATGCAGACGTTCACGGTGCAGGAGTACGACTCCATGACCCTCTTTATCGCCCTCACGCAGATCCGCGATGAAAAGGATCCCACCCTCAAGGTGGACTTCTGCTGCAGGGCTGGCATTTGCGGCTCGTGCGCCATGGTCATTAACGGCCGGCCTGGTCTGGCCTGCCACACCCAAACCAAGGACCTGCCTGCGGAAATCACCTTGCATCCCCTGCCGTTCTTCCAGTTGCTGGGGGATTTGTCCGTGGATACGGGCTCGTGGTTCCGCAAGACCGGCCTGCAGATCGAGGCTTGGTGCCACAGCGATGACAAGGCCTTTGACCCCACGGCCGAAGAAATGCGCATGGATAACGACCTGGCCAACGAGATCTTCGAGCTGGACCGTTGCATCGAATGCGGTTGTTGCATGGCGGCATGCGGCACGGCCCGCATGCGCACGGACTTCCTGGGCGCGGTGTCCATCATGCGTGTGGCCCGGTTCTATCTGGACCCGCGGGACAAACGCTCCGAGGACGACTACTACGAGGTCATCGGCAACGATCAGGGCGTGTTCGGCTGCATGGGCCTGCTGGCGTGCGAAGACGTGTGCCCCAAGGGCATCCCCCTGCAGGACCAGCTGGGCATCATGCGCCGCATGATGGCCATGCATTCGGTCAAGGGCGTGCTGCCGCGGCCGCTCATTGAAACCATCAAGAAGAAGGGATGCTGCCATGCGCATGCTCAAAGCTGAGGACGTGAGCGCCGCCGTGCGCGACATGATCATCGAGGCCTGCCGCGTGCTGCCCGAGCCCGTCTACAAGGCTTTTGTGGAGGCCCGGGACTCCGAAACCACAGACAGTGCCCGCGAAGTGCTGGATCAGCTCATCAAGAACGCGGACCTGGCCAAGGCCACCAACATGCCCCTGTGCCAGGACACCGGCTCGGCCGTGCTGTTTGTGGAAATGGGCGAGGATGTGCGCGTGGAGGGCGGCCTCAAGCAGGCCCTGACCGCAGGCATGGTGGAAGGCTACGACAAAGGCTACCTGCGCAAGTCCATGTGCCACCCGCTGTTGCGCAAAAACACCGGCGACAACACCCCGGCCATCATCCACCTGGAGCTGGTTCCCGGCGACAAGCTGAAGATCCAGTTCATGGCCAAGGGCGGCGGTTCGGAAAACATGTCCCGCTGCACCATGCTCACCCCGGCCCAGGGTTGGGAAGGCATCAAGGACTTTGTGGTGCGCCGCATGGCCGAGGCCGGCCCCAACCCCTGCCCCCCCACCATCGTGGGCGTGGGCATCGGCGGCAGCTTTGACCTGGCGCCCACCCTGGCCAAGAAGGCCCTCTTCCGCCCCCTGGACGTGCCCAATCCGGATCCGGAAATCGCCGCCATGGAAAAGGAACTGCTGGAAGCCATCAACAACCTGGGCATCGGCCCCATGGGCCTGGGTGGCAAGACCACCAGCCTGGCCGTGAAGATTGAAATGCATCCCTGCCACATTGCCAGCCTGCCCCTGGCCGTGAACGTGCAGTGCCATTCCGCCCGGACCAAGGAGGTTGTGCTCTAATGGCCACCTACCACCTGAACGCCCCCATGACCGACGCAGACGTGGCGATGCTCAAAGCCGGCGATGTGGTCTACCTCTCCGGCATCATTTACACCGCCCGCGATGCCGCCCACAAAAAGCTCATGGCCGCCCTGGACGCCGGGGAACAGCTGCCCTTCGATCTCAAGGGTTCGGTCATCTATTATGTGGGCCCCACGCCGGCACCCCCCGGCAAGCCCATTGGCTCCGCCGGCCCCACCACCTCCGGCCGCATGGATACCTACGCTCCCCGGCTGCACAGCCTGGGCTCCAAGGCCTCCATCGGCAAGGGCAAGCGCAACCAGGCCGTGCGCGATGCCCTGAAGGAACACAATGGCGTGTACTTCGGCGCCACGGGCGGGGCCGGGGCACTGCTGGCGGAATGCATCACCGCCTCCGAGGTCATCGCCTATGAGGACCTCGGTCCCGAGGCCATCCGCAAACTGACCGTCAAGGATTTTCCGCTGCTGGTCATCAACGATGCCCACGGCGGCGAACTGTACGCCAAACCCAATTACCCCCTGTAAGTCCCCTGTAGGGGCCCCTGCAACCAATCCCGCCCCCCCCACTGCGGGGAGGCGCAGCAAGGAGACCGACTCATGGCGTTGTTTACCAAGGAAGAAGCGCTGGCCTACCACGAGTTCCCCCGCCGCGGAAAGGTGGAAGTGGTGCCCATCAAGCCCTGCAACAACCAGAAAGACCTTTCCATGGCCTATTCCCCGGGCGTGGCCGAGTGCTGCAAGGCCATCAAGGAAGATCCTTCCAAGGCCAGCCAGTACACCGGCCGCGATAACCTGGTGGCCGTGGTCTCCAATGGCACCGCCGTGCTGGGTCTGGGCAACATCGGGCCCCTGGCCGGCAAGCCGGTGATGGAAGGCAAGGGCGTGCTCTTCAAGACCTTCACGGACATTGACGTCTACGACATCAATTTGGATTGCAACGACCCGGACCTGCTGATCAAGATCGTCAAGGCCCTGGAGCCCACCTTTGGCGGGATCAACCTGGAAGACATCAAGGCCCCCGAGTGTTTCTACATCGAGGAAACGCTCAAAAAGGAAATGGGCATCCCGGTCTTCCATGACGACCAGCACGGCACGGCGGTCATCTCTGGCGCGGGCCTGATCAACGCCTGCGAGATCTACAACCGCAAGCTGGAAGACCTGAAGATCGTGGTGGTGGGCGCTGGCGCCGCGGGCATCGCCTGCTCCAACTTCTATGTGCAGCTGGGCGTGGACCCCAAGAATATCTTCATGTTCGATACCAAGGGCCTCATCCACAAGGGCCGTCCCACGGGCAACAAGTACAAGGATGCCTTTGCCCAGGACAAGGACTACGGCTCCCTGGCCGACGTGATGAAGGGCGCGGATGTGTTCCTCGGCCTCTCCACCAAGAATCTGGTGAGCAAGGAGATGGTCCAGAGCATGCACAAGTCGCCGGTCATCTTCGCCATGGCCAACCCGGACCCGGAAATCACCTACCATGACGCCAAGGACGCCAACCCCAACTGCATCATGGGCACGGGCCGGTCCGACTTCCCCAACCAGGTGAACAACGTCTCCGGCTTCCCGTACATCTTCCGCGGTGCCCTGGACGTGGGCGCCACGGAAATCAACGAAGCCATGAAGATTGCCGCCGCCAAGGCCCTGGCAGACCTGGCCAAGGAGCCGGTGCCGGCGGAAATCTGCGACATGTACAACGTAAAGGAACTGACCTTCGGCCTGGATTACGTCATCCCCAAGCCGCTGGATTCCCGCATTCTGGAATGGGAAACCCCCGCCGTGGCCAAGGCGGCCATGGAGACCGGCGTGGCCAAGAAGCCCATCGCCGACCTGGACGCCTACCGCGTGGCCCTGCGCGACCGTGTGGCTGCCTCCCGCAAACGCATCAACGCCTTTGTGGAGAGCTACAAATAGCCATGCAGCAACTGGCTGAAACGTGCGCCGCCCGACCCGTTATGGGTCGGGCGGGGTTCCTTGAATCGCTGTGATTGTGTGTTTCGCCCCGCTGTGTCTCGCACATGAAAGCATACCGGTATAGGGGTTGTGTGGTGAACAAGTATCTTAAAATTGCCGGCCTGGCCGCCATCTTGGTGCTGGCCCTGGCCAGTGTGTGTTTTGCTGCGGAAAATGCGCCGCCTCCCATTGAACATGCCTACATTACCCTGGCTATCCTCGGCGTGGGAGCCATCCTCTTTTTTACGGAAATCGTTCCGCTGCCCATCACCGCCATGCTCATTCCCGTGGCGTTGGGGCTCTTTGGCATCATCCCGGCCAAAACAGCCTTCGCCAACTTCGGCAACGAATGGGTGGTCATCTTCATGGCTATGTTCGTCATCGGGGAGGCGACCTTCGTCACCGGCTTTGCCGACAAGGTGGGCGCCCTCACGGTGAAGCTCTCCGGCGGGAGCGAGGCAAAGCTGCTGATCTTTTCCATGATCGCCCTGGCCGGCCTTTCGGCCTTTTTGTCCAACACCGGCACGGTGGTGGTGGCCATCCCCATGATCATGGGCATGTGCGCCTCGGCCGGCATTCGCCCCAGCAAAATATTGATGCCCGTGGCCTTTGCCGCGGGGCTTGGCGGGTGCATCACCCTGGTGGGCACACCACCCAACGGGCTGGTGAACTCCGTGCTGGGCAAGATGGGCGGCGAGGGCCTGGCGCCCTTCGGCTTCTTTGAGTTCGCCAAGATCGGCATTCCCCTGACCCTGGCCGGCATTGGCTACTATGCCCTCATTGGCAAGAAATTTCTGCCGGATACGGCATCAGACTGCACGGTGGAAGAATCCGTGGTGGAACAGGCCCCCAAGGCGCGGCGTGAGAACAAGATGTACGTCTGCCTGGGCATCTTCCTCTTTGTAGTGGTGGCCATGGCCACGGACTTCATGCCCTTGGTGACGGCGGCCATGCTGGGCGCCTGCCTCATCGTGACCACCCGCTGCCTGACCATGAAGGAAGCTTTCAACGCCATCGACTGGACCACCATCTTCCTGTTCGCCGGCACCCTGTCCCTCTCCACGGCCCTGGACAAGAGCGGCGCGGCCAAGCTCATCGCTTCGGGCGTGGTTTCCCAGGTGAGCGAACCGTATCTGCTCATGGCCGTGGTCTGCGCCCTTACGGCCGTGGTCACTAACTTCATGTCCAACACGGCCACCACGGCCCTTATGGCGCCCCTGGCCGTGCCCATTGCCGCGCAGAGTGGCGTTTCCCCCTTGCCCCTGCTCATGGGCATCGCCATGAGCGCCTCGGCCTGCTTTCTAACCCCCGTGGCCACGCCCCCCAACACCATCGTGCTTGGCCCGGGCAAGTACAAGTTCATCGACTTCTTCAAGGCTGGCTGGCCCCTGCAGCTGATCTGCTATGTCATCTGCGTGGTGTTCATCCCCATGATCTGGCCGTTCTAACGCCCGACTAAACGCGTCCATGCACTCCCCCGTCCTGTTCTGTATGCGCAGGGCAGGGCGGGGAGTGAGATGCCCTGATCTGCGCCGGCCTTGTACGGACGAGCACCGGCGTATAACCAACCAAGAGAGCGCCCAGGAGGGCTCAGCACCCATCCGCTTGCCCACCCACGTTGGGGCTGGTGGATATTTTTTGTGAAGCGGACGTTCGTGTTCATGCGATTCGTGGCATCCACATGCTCCCCAAGGAGTGAGGATTTATGAAAAGGTTTCTGACCTTGCTGGGTTTCGTGGCGATCACGCTGCTTGTGACTGCAGGCATCTGCTTTGCTGCTGACGCGCCTCCTCCACCGCCAGCCAGCCATGCTTACATCACATTGGCGATCCTTGCCGTGGCCGGCATCCTGTTCTTTACGGAACTGGTGCCCCTGCCCATTACCGCCATGCTCGTTCCGGTGGCCCTGAGTCTGTTCAACATCATCCCGGCCAAGGCCGCCTTTGCCAACTTCGGCAACGAGTGGGTGGTGATTTTCATGGCCATGTTCGTGGTGGGGGAGGCGACCTTCGTGACCGGCTTTGCGGACAAGGTGGGCCAGCTCACGGTGAAGCTCTCCGGCGGCAGCGAAGTGAAGCTGCTGCTCTTCTCCATGATTGCCATCGCCGGTCTTTCGGCCTTTTTGTCCAACACCGGCACCA
>JAIWOE010000091.1 GCA_020217165.1 Desulfovibrio sp.
GGGGCCGGTGGCACCGCACCGCGTGGCAGGGTGGGGGCGCCACCGACAGCGCGAGCCCCGGCGGCGGGCTGGGTTCCGGCACCGGGCGGCAGGCCCCCCGGTGCGCGTCCTCCTGGCATTCGCCCTCCAGGAGCACCACCCCCAAGCATGCGACCTCCCGTGCCCGTACCGCCACCGGTGCGGCCGCCTGTGTGGCCCGTGCCACCGCCGGTGCCTGTGCCGCGTCCCTATGCGCCGGCCTATGTCAATCCGTACGCCGTGGGGGCGGCCATCGGCATCCTGACGGTGCTTCCCGCGGCGGCCATCCTTCTTTCCACCAGCAACAACCAGAAGGTCTACGTGGTGGACCAGCGGTGTTACATTGAGCGCCGCGATGCCAGCGGCACGGTCTATTACGAAGAGACGGTCTGTCCTTAAGTGAGACGAAGGAAGGATGGACACCTTGACGCCGTCGTCCGGCCATGCCTGCAGGAGCCGGGCGGCGGCACTGCGTGGTGGACGAATCTCCCTACTTCGGATTGCGCCGCAGGGGCGCAGTCTCCAGGAAAAACCGGGCCACGCGGCGGGCAGTGGGCTTGTGGTAGATCATCCCCGCATGGCAGACGGGCTCGCCGGCTTCCAGTATCCAGCCCGGCACGGCAATGTCGCTGCCGTCGGCGGGAAGAACAAAATTGTCCAGGGGTGTGGTCAGGGCCAGCACCGGGCACGGCGGTGGCAAATCCCGGGCTTCCAGTTCCCGGATCAGGGGGCCGCCATACAACAGGGATCGCGCCAGCCGTCCGATGCCCAGGGCCGCCAGCCGGCTGCCGCCATGGGGCGCGCCCAGGGTCACGGCGGCGGCCACCTTGCAGGTGTCGCCATCCATGCAGTGCGGGCTGGAAAGATAGCCCCGGACCAGCAGCCCGCCCAGGCTGTGGCCCACCAGGAGCACGGGCTCGCCGGGATATTGAGTCCGCAGCTGATCCACGGCACGGGAGAGCTTGTCCAGGATTGAAAAATAGTCCGTGCAAAAGGAGCAATAGTTCAGGGCGGCGGTGCGGGTGAAGCCATCCCGCGCCAGCCAGCGTCGAAAGCGTAGCCATCCCGAGGCGTTATGGTACAAGCCGTGGATGAAGAGCACGGGAGGGCGCAGGGCCTCGCCCTCGGTGCGGTGCAAAAATGGAAGCGCCCCGAGGGGATACAGGCCAAAGGCCTGCAATTGGGCCAGGACGCTGGAGCCCAGCAGCCAGGCCGTGGCCCGGGGCAGGGAGAGCCGCCATTGCGTGCAAAGATGCCGGGCGTGGCCGGTGTTCACCGTCTCATACAGCCAGAACAGGGTGGTGAGCCCGGTCATGACCAGGATTGACAGAATCAGAAGCAGCAGTATGGCGACGATGACAATACCCATGCCATACGCTATACGAACTAGAACATTGTCCTGTCAACAAGGAGGCAGAATCATGGATTGTTTGACCGCCATTCACGCGCGCCGCAGCATTCGGGACTTCACCCCCGAGCCTGTTTCCGAAACCCAGCTGGAGATTCTGCTCCGTGCGGCCATGGCGGCGCCATCCGCCGGCAATGCCCAGCCCTGGGAATTCGTGGTGGTGCGGGAGGCTGACACGCGCCAGCGTGTGGCGGAGATCCACCCGTACGCAAAGATGGCCCCCAAGGCCCCCCTGGGGGTGCTGGTGTGCGGGGACATCTCCCGCGAGAAGTATCCCGGCTTCTGGCCCCAGGACTGCGCCGCCGCAGTGCAGAACCTGCTGCTGGCGGCCACGGCCCAGGGCCTGGGCACAGTATGGACGGGCATTTATCCCGTGGAGGAGCGGGTGGCGATGTTCCGGACACTCTTCAATCTGCCCGAACGATTGGTGCCGTTTTCCTTTATTCCAGTGGGCTATCCAAAGGAAGACAAGCCGCAGGTGGATCGTTTCGACGAATCCAGAATTCATTTTGAAAGAATGTAAAATTTTGTCAATTTCCGGGGGGATTTGGAGGACAAAATGCTGTAACATCGCTGGCTTGAGACCCGCGACCCTAATAATCAGTCGTGTTGCGGTCGATATGTGAGACAATGGAAGAGGCGGCTGCCACGGCGGTCCCAATCTGGCAAGGTGCAGCAGATGGATGTGAAAAAGCTCATCGCAGGCGCAGAGGTCTCCCAGGAGGAGACGTCCAGGGCCAGGCAGCGCGACACGAAAGGACGCCAGAAGGCGGCCGCTTCCTCAGATCGCGTGACCCTGAGCGCCCGCCGCGTGACGCCGGAAGACGCCGCTGCCCATGTTGCCGAGCAGGCCGCCCGGGCGGAAAAGGTCCGCCTGCTCAAGGAAGCCGTCCGCACCGGGGCGTACCGGGCCGATATTCGCGAAGTGGCCCGCAACCTGCTCTTTAGCGACTTCAAGCCACTGGAATAATTTAGGATTTGCTGTCTTTGCTGCGGGATGAGGGGGCGCCTTGGTTAGGCAGGCTCAGAATATGGGCCTGCCGCGCCAGGATGCGCGTCACGTAGTCCCTGGTCTCGTCAAAGGGCGGAATCCCTCCGTATTTTTCCACATTTTTTGGGCCGGCATTGTAGGCTGCCAGGGCCAGGGACATCTCCTTGAATGCCCGCAGCATCCAGCGTAAATAGGTGGCCCCGGCCTTGATGTTGGCGTCGGCGTCAAAGGGGGAGGTCAGCCCCAGCAGGCGTTGCGTCTCCGGCATGATCTGCATGATGCCTTCCGCCCCCTTGGGGGAGACGGCGGTGGGCGAAAAGCCGCTTTCCTGCTCGATGACGCAATATACCAGCACCGGGTCCAGCTTGTTGGCCGTGGCGTGGCGCTGAATCATGGCCATGAGGGCGCGGGACGCCTGGGGGTGGGGATAGGGCCGGGAGGCTGCCCAGGCCGCCAGCTGCTCCAGAGTCCAGGCGCTGGCCGGCGTGCCCTTGAATCCACCAGGAGACAATCCCGACGCCGGTGGCAGGTTGGTAAAGCCCGTGAGGGGGCCTTCCGGCTCCACGATGGCCTGTTTCTCCCGCAGCAGGCGCACCAGCGCATCATGGTCCGGGCGGTTGGCCTGGTCAGCGGCTGGCGCGCCCGCCTTGTGGGGCGGACGCTCGATGGTCCCTTCATACAGGGGCTTGTACTTGTCGTTCAGTTTGGTGCGGGAAAGGTGCAGCATTCCCAGGGGATCTTCGTAGCCGTACACGGTGTAGCCCACCGCCGGGGCCGGCATGGCGCACAGGATGGCCAGGGTCAGTCCTAGCACCGCAGGGCGGCACAGGGCAGGCACCCCGGTAGAAGGACGAAGGGAAGTACGCATGGTTTCACTGTAATGGAGTCTGGGGCCGAGTCAAGCGGCCAGCCGCCGCCTCTCAAAGACGCCACCTCGGATGTCATCTTAAAGACGAGCCCGCTTGTGTTTATCCTGCGCTGCATGTAATGAAGAAACTCGAAAAAGAGTCCCTCCCCCGTCTGTTTCTGCGCAAGGAGTGAACCATGGGCCAACGTAGCGATGCCGGGCATGGTGCCCGGAATGTCCGGATGTCGGCAGTTCGGATCATGTTGTGCATGGTGCCTGTCCTGTTCTGGGCGATTGTCTGGCTGATGCCGGGCACCGCCGCGGCGCAGGCGGCAGGCAACGCCGTACGCATCGCCGCCATGACCATGGACGGTCTGGAGCGCAGCTTCGTGCTCATCGCCTTCGACCAGCCCGTGGCCCAGGGCCGGGTGGGCAAGATTGCCGGGAGCGCCCCTGCGACCCTGGACCCCCGCGTGGAGGGGACGTGGTCCTGGATCAGCCCCTTTGTGCTGCGCTTTGACGCCAAGACCCCCCTCAAGCAGAACGCCAGGTACAAGATCACCTTCAATCAGTCGCGCTTGCTGGACAAGGGCATGCGCCTGGCCGATGGGGAGGTGGCGTATTTGAAAACCGGTTCCTTTGGGGTGCGCAAGTTCGAGATCACCCAGGAAACCGACCCCAAGGAGCCCGGCAAGACCATCCTGCGCGGAGTGCTGGAACTCAGTGAGGCCGTGGAGCCCGAGCAGCTCCTCAAGTTCCTGACCCTCAAGGACCCCGCCGGCAAGGAACAGGAAATCTCCCTGCAGACCACCTGGCGCTCGCGCTACCTCACCTTTGCCGCCGGTCCCTTCCCCAAAACCAAGCAGGCCGCAAAATACACCCTGACCCTGGCCAAGGGGCTGCGCCAAGCCGAGGGCGATCTGGAGCTGGAAGCCCCTGTCACCCGGCAGGTGACGGTGCAGCTCAACCCCAATCTCACGGTCAAGAACGCTTCGGCCTCCAGCCGGCCCGGCCAGGGGACGGTGACCATCACCTTCTCCTCCCCGGTGGAGCAGGGCGCCGCCCGCGAGGCCATCCGCGTGGAGCCGCAGGTGGCCTATTCCGTGGTCGCCTCGGGAGAAGAGCTGCTGATCAACGGCAAATTTCTCCCCGGGGAAACCTATACCATTTCCCTGGCCAAGGGCCTTCAGGCCCTGGACGGCGCCCGGCTGCAGCAGGCCGTCACCGTGAAGGCGGACATTCCGGACCTGGAGCCCACCCTGGGCTTTTCCGGCAAGGGCGTCTTCCTTTCCAAGGCCGGGTTCAAGACCCTGGGCCTGACCTCCGTGAACACCGATTCCGCCACCCTGGCCGTGGACCGGGTTTATCGCAACAATCTCTTTCTGCTGCTGGGCCAGTATTCCAGCGGCACCTTGCTGGAGGACGAGAATTACGGCGGCGAGGTCTATGACTACCTGGGCGACCGGCTCCTCTCCAAGGATATTGATCTGCCAGAAGAAATGAACGTGGAACAGGTCATACCCCTGGAACTGGAGACCCTGATTCCGGCGGAAGAAAAGGGCCTTTTTAGAATTTCCGCTGCTCTTCCAGGACGTTACAGTGCCGCACAGCGCTGGGTGCTGCTCACGGACATCGGCCTGGTGGCCAAGCTGGGGGTGGATGAGCTGGTGGCCAGCGCGGCTTCGGTGGACACCCTCCAGGCCCTGCCCGATGTCAGGCTTACCCTGCTCAGTTACCAGAACCAGGTGCTGGCCACGGGGGAAACCAACGACCAGGGCGTTTGGGAAGTGGCCCTGGACAAGGCCGCCCTGGAAAAACACCGGCCCTATCTGCTCCTGGCGGAAACCGATGACGACTTCTCCTTCTTGCTGTTCGACCAGTTCCGCATCGACCAGACCGGGCAGGACGTGGGCGGCCTGGCCATGGCCCAGGCGGGCTACACGGCGTACCTCTATGGCGAACGCGACCTCTACCGCCCCGGCGAAACCGCCCACGGTGTGATCCTGGTGCGCGATGCCAGCCTGGACACGCCGCCGCCCATGCCCCTCAAGCTCGTCCACAAGGATCCCCGCGGCCAAGAGCTGGCCGCCATGGTGGTCAAAAGTGACGAGCAGGGTGTGGCAACCTTCGATCTGGATATCCCCGCCTTTGCCCTCACCGGCCGCTATCTGGTGGAATGCCTGGTGGCAGACAGGGTGGTGGGGGAATACCGCTATCAGGTGGAAGAATTTCTCCCGGACCGCATCAAGGTGGATGTGCTGGCCCCGGACGCCGAGCCCCGGGCCGGACAGGCGCTGCGGTTCACCGTGGACAGCCGCTACTTTTTCGGGCCGCCCGCCTCGGGCCTGCCCATGGAAGCCACGGTGCGGCTCAAGCCGGCGCCGTTTTCTTCCAAGGCCTTTCCGGGCTACCTCTTTGGCAATGCGGATCTGAAGTTCCAGGACCAGGAGATATTCGTCAAGGAAGGGCAGCTGGATGACGAAGGCCGCATCAGCCTGGAAACGGTCATCCCCGACGGCGTGCGTCCCCCCGCGGCCCTGCAGGCGGAAATCGTGGCCCGCGTGCGCGAGCGCGGGGGCCGTGGCGTGGCCGCCCGGCTCACCCGCATGGTGCACGCCTACCCGCGCTATGTGGGCATCAAGCAACTGGGGCGCACGGGGGTGAATCCCGGCGAACCCATGACCTTTGACTATGTGCTGGTGAACCCGGACGGCAACCGTACCGAGGCCGCGGCATCCCTGAAGGCTGTGATCTGGAAGGACCAGTGGCAGACCGTGCTGCGCCGCACGCCCTCGGGCAGCTTCCGATACGAGTCCGAACGCCAGAGCGTGCCCATGGAGGAACTCGCCCTCACCGCCGCCGGCGGGCAAGGCAGCTTCCAGTGGACGCCCCCGGCCTTTGGCAGCTACCGGGTGGAAATTGCGGACGAGCAGGGCGGGGCGGCCTCCCAGGCCACCTTCTATGCCGGTGGGTGGGGCTACTCGCCCTGGGCCGTGGAGAATCCCGCCACCCTGGAACTGGTGCCGGACAAGGCTGAATACAAGCCCGGAGAAACGGCCACCGTCCAGATTCGCGCACCCTTCGGCGGCCGCCTGCTGGTGACCGTGGAGAAGGATCGCGTCTACGACCTGCAGCTGCATCCCATGGAGGGCAACACGGCCACGGTGTCCTTCCCCGTCACCGAGGCGTATTCGCCCAATGTCTATGTCAGCGCCATCCTGGTGCGCAGGTCCGGGGAGATCGAACCCGGCATGGTGGGTCGCGCCGCGGGGTGGACGCCCCTGTTCGTGGACCGCGAAGCCAACCGCCCGGCCATCGCCTTCACCATGCCCCAGGTGATGCGGCCCGAAGGCCCCCTGACCATAGAAGCCAAGACCGATCCCGGCGCCGTGGTGACCCTGGCCGCGGTGGATGAGGGCATCCTGCAGCTCATCAACCAGAAAACACCCAATCCGTTTGGGCATTTCTATGCCAAACGCGCCCTGGAGATGCAGTCCTACGACACCTTTGCCATGCTGCTGCCCGAGGTGAACCCCACCGAGGGCAGGTCCCCCGCCGGTGGTGACGACGGCCGCGCCGGTCAGTTCGTGCGCACCGAATCCCTGCGCCGGGTCAAGCCGGTGCGGTTCTGGTCCGGTCCCCTGGTGGCCGACGCCCAGGGCTTGGTGTCCTGGACCATTGAGGTGCCGGACTTCAACGGCGCCCTGCGCGTGATGGCCGTGGCCTCCAAGGGCAGGCGCTTTGGCGCTGCCCAGGAGCAGGTCAAGGTGCGTGCGCCGGTCATCGTTTCGGCCACCTTCCCCCGGTTCCTCTCCTTTGGGGAGGCGGTGAAGATTCCCGTGTCCGTGCGCAATGACGTGGGACAGGACGCCACGTTCCAGGTGCAGTTGGCGGTGGAGGGCCCGGCTGGGCTCAAAACCCCGGGCAACCAGACCGTGGCCGTGCCCCAGGGCCGGGAATCCCTGGTCTATTTTGACCTGCATACCGAACAGGTTGAGGGCATGGTCGAAGCCGAGGCCACGGCGGGCACCCTGAATGGCACCCAGGCTCTCTCGGGCAAGGACGGCGTGGAATTCATGGTCCGCGCCCCCCTGCCGGCCCGCACCGTGACCCAGGCCGGCAGCCTGGCCGGAACGCCCGCCGTCTCTGCCACGGTGGAAATTCCCCAGGAGGCCGCGTTCCTGCCCGACACCGTGCGGCGGGAGGTCCACGTGGGCCGCTTCCCGCTGTTGCGCTATGCCGGCAGTCTCAAGGAACTGCTGGGCTACCCCTATGGCTGCCTGGAGCAGACCGTTTCCCAGGCCTTCCCGTTGCTCTATTTTGCGGACATGGCCGACGCCCTGGAACCAGAGCTGTTCCGAAACCGCAGCGCCCAGGCCATGGTGCAGAGCGCCATCCGCCGGGTGCAGACCATGCAGACTCAGGATGGCGGCTTTGCCATGTGGCCCGGCGGCAGGGAGCCCTGGCCCTGGGCTACGGCGCAGGCCGCACACTTCCTGACAGAAGCCAAGGCCGCCGGCTTCCAGGTGGGCGAGGCCATGTACGCCAAGGCCCTGGACGCCCTGGGAACCATGCTCAAGGAGCATGAAGACACCTCTGCCGCCGGTCTCAAGACCCTGGCCTATGCCGCCTTTGTGCTGGCCAAGGCCGGCAAGGCCGATCGCGGCTCCATGGACTACCTCCAGGAAGAACACGGCAAGGTGCTGCGCCCCGAGGCCGCAGCCCTGCTGGGCGGGGCCTTTGCCCTGGCCGGCAATGCCCAGGCCCTGGAGCGGCTGCTGGAAAACACCTGGAAGGTGGAGGACGTGGCCCGCTCCACCGGCGGGGCTCTGGATTCCTCCATCGGCAACCTGGCCCTGCGGGTGTTGGTGCTGCAGGAAGCCCTGCCCGGCGACCGCCGCGTGGCCGATCTGGTCAAGCATCTGGTCCGGTTGATGGATGCCTCGCGCTTCCGCAGCACCCAGGAGAACAGCTTCGCCTTCCTGGCCCTGGGCAGCTTCTTCCGTGCCCAACAGGCCAAGGGACCGTTCTCTGGGGTGGTGTCCCTGGGCGAGGAGCGCCTTGGCACTTTCAACGAAACCACCCCCCTGTCCCTGACCGGCGCACGGGCCGTGACGGGCGAGCTGCCCTTGACCATTGCTCTGGACCCTGCACCTGCGGGTAGCGCTCCGCAGGAAGGAGCGGTGTTCTATACGGTGTTCACCCGCGGCCTGCCGGAGCTGGCCTCGCACAAACCCGTGGCCGCCGGGCTGGAGCTGCAGCGCGAATTCCTCACCAGGGACGGCAAACCCGTGAACATGCAGGGCCTGAAACAGGGCGATTTGGTGGTCATGCGCACCCGGTTGCGCTCCACCGTGGGACCCGTGGCGAACGTGGCCGTTTCCACCCTGTTGCCAGCAGGGCTTGAGGTGGAAAATCCGCGCCTGAGCACCTCCGAGCGACTGCCCTGGGTGGAGCAGGTGGCGGAAGTGGGATATCAGGACATCCGGGACGATCGCATCATCACCTTCCTGAACCTGCCTGGAAAGAACTGGGTGAACCTCTACGCCTTGCTTCGGGCCGTCACGCCCGGCACCTTCATCACGCCACCGGTGCAGGCGGAAGCCATGTATGACCCGTCCTTGCTGGCCGCAGGGGAATTGTCCACCACGGTCATCGGGGTGGACCAGACCGGCGGCGGCAAAGCGGCGCCAGAGCCCAAGGCCGTGCCCACCAGGACCATCAACAAGCAGACGGCCGAGGAGGCCGATCCCGGAGCCGGCCATGCCCTGGCCAGCGTGGCGCCATAGACGCAGCTTCCCCTGGCGGCGCGTCCTCGCCTTTGGCTTCGCCTATGCGGGGGGCGTGCTGCTGTTGGGGTGGTTTGTGTTTTGGGGACTGGACCGCCTCTTCCCCTTTCCTTGGGACGCATTGCGCCAGCCGCCGGCCGTGACGGTGATGGACCGCCATGGCCGGCCCCTGCGCGTTTTCCTGCCGCCGGATGGGCGTCGCCGCCAGCCCGTGGCGCTGGCGCAAGTGTCTCCCGTCTTCCGGGCGGTGCTGGTGGCTTCCGAGGACCGACATTTCCGCATCCATCCCGGGGTCAATCCCCTGGCCATCCTGCGGGCCGCCGTCATGAACCTGCGGGCCGGCCGCGTGGTATCCGGGGGCTCCACCATCACCATGCAGCTGGCCCGGTTGTGCGAACCCCGGGAGCGGACCATCTGGGCCAAGACCGTGGAATCCTTCCGCGCCTTGCAGCTGGAGTGGCGGCTCTCCAAGGATGAGATCCTGGAGCACTACATCAACATGACCCCCTACGGCGGCAACGTGGTGGGCGTGGCCGCGGCGGCGGAAAGTTACTTCGGCAAGGATCAGCAATACCTCTCCCTCGGGGAGGCTGCCCTGCTCACGGTGCTGCCACGTGCGCCCCAGGGGTATGACCCGGTCAAGAATCCCCAGGCCGCCCGCCGGGCCCGGGATCGCCTGCTGGCCGTGCTGGAGCGACGCGGCAAGATCGACGCCACCCAGCGCCGCCAGGCCATGACCCAGTCCCTTCCCGAATCCGTGACCCCCCTGCCGCGCCTGGCGCCACACCTGGCCGAGCTGGCCAAGGGCCTGGCCGAGCAGCGTCTTGCGCCGGGCGACCCCGGCCGCACGGTGGTGACCACCACCATCGACCGCGCCCTGCAGGTCGCCGTGGAAGCCCGCCTGCGGGATAGTGCCGAATGGATTCGCCGGCAGCGTCTGGAAAATGCCGCGGTGGTGGTCATCGAAAACGAGACCCGTGCCGTGCGCGCCATGGCCGGGTCCATCGAGTACATGGATTTTTCCCACCATGGATTCATCAACGGCTGCCTCATCGCCCGCTCGCCAGGGTCGGCCCTCAAACCCTTCCTGTATGCCCAGGCCATGGACCTGGGACTCATCGTGCCCAGATCCTATCTATTTGATATCCCTACGGATATTTCAGGATACACGGTCAAGAACTACGACGGCACCTTTCAGGGCATGGTGACGGCAGAGCTGGCCCTTGCGCAATCCCGCAATGTGCCGGCAGTGCGGCTCCTGGCCCAGGTGGCGCCGCCAGCCTTCCTGGAACTGCTCCGGCAGGCAGGCGTCTCTACCCTCAAAAAAAACGCCTACGAATACGGTCTCCCCCTGGCCCTGGGCGCCTGTGAAGTCACCCTGCTGGACCTGACCGGCGCCTACGCCACCCTGGCCAGCCTGGGGCAGTATCGGCCGCCGGCCATCCTCTTGCAGGAGGAGCGCACCCCCCCGCCGGGCAGGCAGGTACTTTCCCGCGAAGCCAGCTGGCTGACCCTGGAAATGCTGACCCGTGTGGAACGGGCGGATCTGCCCCGCAGCTGGCAGCACGCCAAGGACGCCCCTGCCGTGGCCTGGAAGACCGGCACCAGCTTTGGCCACCGGGATGCCTGGGCCGTGGGCGTTTCGCGCCAATATACCATTGGGGTGTGGGTAGGGAACCTGGACGGCCGGGCAGAAATGGGCATCTCCGGAGCCACCCATGCCGGGCCGCTGTTGTTCGATCTGTTCCGCGTGGTGGAAGGGGCCGGCGCCGCCCTGACCCGCCCCCTGGACCTGGCCCTGACCACCATGACCGTGTGCGCGGCGGATCACCTGCTTCCCGGCCCGGCCTGTCCGGAGCGTACGGAGGTGACGGCCATTGAGGGCCGCACCCGCCTGCCCCGCAGTGAATTGCATCAGCGAATTTTTGTGCATCCCGAGACGGGGGAGCGCGTGGCTGGGGATTGCCTGCAGTATCTGCCCCATGTTCCCCGGCTGGTGCGGCAGCATCCCCTGGAATTCACTGCCTGGCTGCACGCCCAGGGTGTGCGGGCGGAGGCCATGCCCGCCATGCATCCTGACTGCCGCACCGCAGGCGCCGGCCAAGGGCCGCAGGTGCTTTCCCCGGATCCGCGCACCCCATACCGCCTGCGCCGCGATGCGCCACTTGAGTTTCAGCGCATTGCCCTCAAGGCCTTTGCCGGGCCGGATGCGCGGGAGCTCTTCTGGTATCAGGATGGCAGCCTCAAGGGCTCCGGCCCGCCGGAGGCCCGCCTGTTCCTGCCCCTGGAACCAGGGCAGCACACCCTGGTGGTGGTGGATGACCTGGGTCGCTCCACTCGGGTGGAGTACCGGGTGGAGTAACTGGCTGAGCTGACCCGGCTGGTACGCTGGGATGTATATTTTTTTTTTTTTTATCAATTCTGCTGGCTTTGGAGAATAATTTTCCATAAAGAATGAGTACTGATCTCTTGACTGAGTCCCTGTCCGGGAGCCTTCATCCAACAAGAATGGCGAAGCAATGGTTGCCCTCGCAACATCTTACACGCAGGACCAGGAGCATGCCATGGCAAACGACACGAAGACTCTGACCACGGCCTTTGGCGCCCCCGTTGGCGACGACCTGAACAGCCAAACCGCCGGAGCCCGCGGCCCGGTACTCATGCAGGATGTACACCTGCTGGAAAAACTCGGCCACTTTGACCGCGAGCGCATCCCCGAGCGCGTGGTCCATGCCAAGGGGGCCGGCGCCTACGGCTACTTCGAGTGCACCGCAGACGTTTCCCAATACACCCGGGCCAAATTCCTCACCAAGGGCAAGAAAACCGAGGTGTTCGTGCGGTTTTCCACCGTGGGTGGGGAAAAGGGGTCGGCGGATGCCGAGCGCGATCCGCGCGGCTTTGCTGTGAAGTTCTATACCGAAGAAGGAAACTACGACCTGGTGGGCAACAACACCCCCGTGTTCTTCATCCGCGATCCTTTGAAGTTCCCGGACTTCATCCATACCCAGAAGCGCAACCCCCGTACCAATCTCAAGGATGCGGACATGTTCTGGGATTTCCTGTCCCTGACGCCCGAATCCATCCACCAGGTGACGGTGCTCTTCTCGGATCGTGGCACCCCGGCCACCTACCGTCACATGAATGGCTACTCCAGCCATACCTATCTCTGGTACAACGCTGCCGGGGAAAAATTCTGGGTGCAGTACCACTTCAAGACCGATCAGGGCATCAAAAACCTCACCCGCCAGGAAGCCGCGGCCATGCGCTCCGCGGATCCGGACCATGCCACCCGCGACCTCTTCCATGCCATCGAGCAGGGGGACTTCCCTTCCTGGACCCTGGAGATGCAAATCATGCCCTATGAACAGGGGCTGAACTATCGATATGATATCTTTGATATCACCAAGGTCTGGCCCCATGCCGACGTGCCGCCCATGGTCATCGGCAAAATGGTGCTCAATCGCAACCCGGAGAACTATTTTGCCGAGGTGGAGCAGGCTGCCTTCAACCCCAGCAATTTCGTTCCCGGCATCGCGCCTTCGGCGGACAAGATGCTCCAGGGGCGGCTGTTTTCGTATCACGATACGCACATCCACCGCCTGGGAAGTAACTATCATCTGATTCCCGTGAACTCGCCCAAGCATCGTCCCGAAGCCAGCTACCAGCGCGACGGCTTCATGCGCGTGGATAACGGCGGTGGCAGTGGCCCCAATTACTGGCCCAACAGCTTCGGCGGCCCCGGCCCGGACCCCGACGCCCGCGCGCCCTTCCTGCCCGTGGAAGGCATGGCCGGCCCGCAGCCCTATCCGCATCCCAATGACGACTTCGAACAGGCCGGTGTGTTGTATTCCAAGGTGATGACCGATCAGGACCGGACCAATCTCATCGGCAACATCGTGGAGCACCTGGGCGGTGCCCAGCGACGCATCCAGTTGCGGCAGGCAGCCATCTTCTACAAGGCGCATCCGGAATACGGCTCCCGCGTGGCCGAGGGGCTGGGCCTGCCCGTGGAGGAGGTGCAGCGTCTGGCGGCCATGACCAGCGAAGAGCGCGCCAAGGCCACGGCGGCCTGATGCCCTCGCGGAAGACAAAACGCGTTGACGTCTGGCGCAATACGATTACAGTAGGTTGCATAAGACCATCGCCCGGGCAGGCACGCCATATGAGCTGCCGGCCCGGGCCTTCCCACGAACGTAATGGAGGAGAACACTCATGGAGACTGCCCTGAGCAAGGACCAGCGTCGCGAAAAAGTCATTGAAGTGCTGAACAAGGCCCGCAGCATGGAGCTGCATGCCATCACCCAGTACATGAACCAGCACTATGCCCTGGATTCCATGGACTATGGCGAGCTGGCCCGCGACATGAAGCTCATTGCCATCGATGAAATGCGCCACGCCGAGCAGTTTGCCGAACGCATCAAGGAACTGGGCGGCGAGCCCACTACGGAACAGGCCGCCAAAGTGGCCAAGGGGCAGGACGTGCGCACCATCTTCCCCTTTGACGCCGGTCTGGAAGATAACACTATCGACGTGTACAACCAGTTCCTGGAAGTCTGCCGCAGCATGGGCGACAACATCACCGTGAAACTGTTTGAGGCCATCATCGAAGAAGAGCAGACCCACTTCAACCACTTTGACAACGTGGGCAACCACATTGCCAACCTGGGCGATGTGTATCTGTCCAAGATTGCCGGCACGTCCGCATCCACCGGCCCGTCCACCAAGGGCTTTGTGCTGCAGCCGTAACGCGGGCCTGCATCCTTGCATAGGGGGCGGCCTCTGCCGCCCCCTGTCGCGTCGTCTCCGTCTATTCGCAAAGGATGCTGCCCAGGACTACAGGGCGTTCCAGAGCATGCGCGTGCCCACCACGTACAGCAGGATGGCAAAGGCCTTCTTGAGCTTGGGCACGGGCAGGCTGTGCGCCAGCTTAACCCCCCAGGGCGCCGTAAGCACGCTCACCAGCACAATGCCCAGCAGGGCTGGCAGGTACACAAAGCCCAGGGAAAAGCCCGGCCGCTCCGCCACACCGAGTCCATTGAAAATATAGCCAATGGTCCCGGCCACGGCAATGGGAAAGCCAATGCCCGCAGACGTGCCGATGGCCCTGTGCAGCGGGACATTGTGCCAGACCATGAACGGCACCGAGAGGGTGCCCCCGCCGATACCCACCAGCGCTGAGACCACGCCGATGACCCCGCCTGCCCCCAGCATGCCGCCCATGCCCGGCAGCTCCCTGGTCGCCTTGGGCTGCTTGCCCAGGAGCATCTGGGTGGCCACGTAATAGAGGAACATCACAAAAAAGATT
>JAIWOE010000092.1 GCA_020217165.1 Desulfovibrio sp.
ACAGCGGACTTCACCCTGCTGTTCCTCTTTTCCATGGGCGTGCCCAAGGGCAAGTGGGGCACGCTCATCAACGTGCTGTACGAATTCAAGCGCCACGACGATGCCAACACGCCCCTGGCCAGGGCCCTGCCTGCCCTGGCCGAGGCCCACGGCGCGCATTACGCCCGCATGGGTGTGCGTGGTCTGCGCGACCTGGGTACGGCCATCTTCAACGCCATGCGCAGCCTGGGCACCACCGAGCACATGGCCAAGGCCTTCTCCATCCTGCCTACGCCCAAGTATTCCCCGGTGCAGGCCTACGAACGCCTGGTACGCAACCAGGTGGAGACCGTCACCCTGGACAAACTCGCCGGCCGGGTGGCCGCCACGGGGGTGGTGCCGTATCCTCCGGGCATCCCCCTGCTCATGCCCGGGGAGCTGGCCGGCCCGGCGAGCGGGCCAATCCTGGCGTATCTCAAGTCTTTGGAGGCATTTGACAAACAATTCCCCGGCTTCACCCACGAAACCCATGGCGTGGAGGTGGAAGACGGCGTACACAAGGTGGTCTGCCTCAAGGATTGAGGTTGCCACGCGAGATGGAGCATCCCTTGCATACCCTTGCCTGCCCATGCGTGCCCCCGTTGCCGAAGGCCGTGTTCTTTGACATTGAAGGCACCCTCATGCACGACGGTGTGTGCATTGACGGTGCGCCCCAGGCCGTGGCCGCCGTGCGCCAGGCCGGCCTTGCCGTGCGGTTCCTGACCAACATCACCGCCCGGCCGCCCGAGGCCATCGCCGCCAGCCTTGCCGGCCAGGGTATCACGGTCCACGCCCGGGAGGTCTTCACCGCCACCAGCGCCTGCGCCGCGAGCCTACGCCGGCGGCCGGGCTGCCGCGTGCACCTGCTGGTGGACCACGCCGTGGAGCCCCTGTTCGAGGGCCTGCCCCGGGATGACCACGCCCCCCATGCCGTGGTGCTGGGGGACATCGGCGAACGCTTCTCCTTCACCGCCCTGGATCAGGCCTTCCAGATGCTGCAACGCGGGGCCGAGCTGTGGGCCCTGTCCCGCAATCCCTTCTGGTTCCGCAACGGACAGCGCCGGCTGGACGTGGGGGCCTTCGTGGCGGCCCTGGAAGCCGCTGCTGGCTGCACCGCCGTGCTCTGCGGAAAACCCTCGGCGACTTTTTTTCAGACCGCCCTGGATTCCCTGACCACGGACTGCGGGCCCGTACCCCCCAGCCAAGTGCTCATGGTGGGGGACGACCTCACCACGGACATCGCCGGCGCCGTCAACGCAGGCATGCCCTGCTGCCTGGTGGGCACGGGAAAATTCGCGCCGGCCCACCGCGCCCAGGCCCAAGCCCTTGGGGCTGCAGTGCTTCCCTCAGTGGCGGCGCTGCCCGAAGTGCTGCAGCGGGTTTCCCCCGCCCTGGACATGCCCCGGCAATTCCACTAGGACTGGCAAATGTCCCCACGAGGCGTCTCGTCTCCGGGGATTTGATCGGAGCCACCGCTCTGTGATGGTCCATTTGCCATGGGGAGATTGTCCTTTGCCGCTGCTGCTCATCGCCGACGACTCCATGTTCCAGCGTTTTACCCTGGCCAAGGTTGCGAAAACCATGGGAATTGACGTGATTGAAGCCAGGACCGGCGCCGAGTGTCTGGAGTTGTTTTCCCGCCATGCGCCGGATGCCATGTGCCTGGACCTCAACATGCCGGACATGACGGGCTTTGAGGTGCTGGCCGCCCTGGCGGCCCAGGCCGGCCCGCCGCCGGTGGCGGTGATTACCGCGGACATCCAGGACACCACGCGCCAGCGCGTGCTGCGTCATCCCTTCGTGACCCTGTTCAACAAACCGCTTCCCGAAGAGGCCTTCAAGGACTTTTTGCAACATGCCCTGTTCTGATCCTGGATCGCCCGCCGGACCTTGCTGCCATGCCAACGAGCTGCAGTTGGACCTGCTGCGCGAGCTCATCAACGTGGGCATCGGCCGGGCGGCTGCGGCCATCAACCAGCTGACCCAGTCCCACGTGGTGCTCAGCGTGCCCCGCGTGCAGGTGCTGCGGGTGGCCGAGGCTCTGGCCGAGGCTGGCGATGTCTGCAGGGCGCATGTCTCGGTGGTGGAACTGGGCTTCGATGGCCTGTTCACCGGCAGCGCCGTGCTCATCTTCACCCCCGAGGAAGCCTCCCGCCTGGTGCGCATCCTCCTGGGCGACGACCCTTCCCCTGAAGAACAGCACCTCATGCACGCCGGCACCTTGCAGGAGGTGGGCAACCTGGTGCTTAATGCGGTGATGGGCAGCATCGCCAATATCCTGGGGGATTCCTTCACCTATCTGCCCCCCGATCACTTTGAAACCCCCTTTGCCGACCTGCTGCTGCACGATGCTTCGGAAGAAGCCGTCATCCTCATTGCCCGGACAAGCTTTGTCCTGGAGGATCATGTGGTGGAGGGCACGGTGCTGGTGGTGTTCAAGCAAGGCTCCTTTGCGGCGCTGCTGGAGGCGGTGGATGCCACCCTGCGTGCGGCGGGCATGCCGGAAACATGAGGCAACGTGACCATGACCCTGGATCACCGCGTGTTCGTGGAGAGCTGTCAGGAGCACCTCGACCACGCCGAGCAAGCCATTCTGGACCTTGAGCAGGGCGGTGCGTTCCTGGCCCTGCTGCAGCAGGTCTTCCGCAGCCTGCACACCATCAAGGGCGATGCCAGCACCGTGGGCGATGCCCAGGTGGCCGGCCAGGCCCACGACATGGAGGATCTGGTGGAGGCCATCATGGCCGCCGGGCCGCCCTTCACCAGGACCCACGGCTCCCAACTGCTCAACCGGCTGGATCATCTCCGGGCCGCCCTGCGCCGCGTATGATCACGCCACCCTGCGTCCACATCTGCTTTCCCATCCTGGACCTCATGCCCCTGGGCGTGGTGGTGTTTGACAGCAGCTACACCATCCTGCTCTGGAACAAATGCCTGGAGCAATGGACCGGCCTGAGTGGCGACGCCATGCGCGGGGAGAACCTGCTGGCCCGCTTCCCCGCCCTGGACGACCGCAAGTACCGTTCCCGGCTGGATCCCCTGTTCCAGGGCGGTCCGCCGGCCATTTTCTCCTACCACCTGCATCATCATCTCATCCCGGCCCATCTGCCCGACGGCGCCTGCCGCCGGCAGCACTGCATCGCCAGCAGCCTGCGTCTGGAGCCCAACAGTCCGCCCCTGGCCGTGCTCACCATGCAGGACATGACGGAGGTGCATCACCGCATTGCGGAAATCGCCGCCCTGCGGGAACAGGCCCTCAGCGAACTGGCCCTGCGCAAGCAGGTGGAGGCATCCCTGCTGGAAAGCCAGGAACAGCTGCGGATGCTGGCCACCACCGACGACCTGACCGGCGTGGCCAACCGCCGGAAGATCATGAGCGTGCTCAAGGCCGAACTGGGCCGCGCCAAGCGCCACGGCGCGCCCGTGAGCCTGATTGCCGTGGATGCCGACTATTTCAAACGCATCAATGACACCCATGGGCATGACGTGGGCGACGAAGCCCTGCGGCACCTGGCCGAAGTCCTGCGCCGCCAGGTGCGCGAGGTGGATCTGGTGGGGCGTCTGGGCGGGGAGGAATTCGCCGTGGTGTTGCCGGAAACCGGCCTGGAAGAAGCCTGCCACGTGGCCGAACGCCTGCGCCAGGCCGTGGCGCGTTCGCCCCTTGTCCATGGCGGGCACGTCATTTCCATGACCATGAGCGCCGGCGTGGTTGCTTCCAACCCCCACGCAGGGGATGATCCCCAAACCCTCATGAAACGTGCGGACAACGCCCTCTACCATGCCAAGCATGCCGGCCGAAATCGTGTGGAGTGCAGCCCCTGAACCCCGGCCGCCAGCCAGACGAGGGTGCTACGTCACAATGCGCCCCAGCAGCCTGGAACGCTTGAACCAGCGCGACATGCGGCGGCCCACCACAAAGCCCACATAGCCCACCACCAGCAGGGCCACCACGGCCAGGGGCACCACCCACAGGGGCGAATACGCCTTGAGGATGCCCGCCACCACCTGCCCCGGATGGCGCAGAATGGAAGACACCCGTTCCCCGGAAGCCAGCATGAGGGCCATGACGGCATAGGCTGCCATGTAATACACCGCCACCACCCCGGCCCAGATCAGGGTGGGTAGTTTGCGGATGATGAAGCCGAAGACCATCCAGCCGATGAGCACCTCCACCCCGCACAGGGCCAACAGGGCCAGGGCAGGCCAGCCCATATCGTCCAACAACAGGGCCAGATAGACCACGGGTCCCACCACCGGGAACAACGGCGGCAGGGAGACCAGCACGGCCACGGCCAGCCCCAGTTGGGCGCCGAGGCCGGCCAGTGCCGAACGTTGTTGTGGAACCCGCTGCGCCATGGAGCACTCCGCCACCGCGTGTCTGCTGTCTGGGAACGCGTCTTTGAAGACTGCTGAAAACCCGCCCCCGAGTCAACATGTGTTGTGCCGTGGCTTTGTGGACAAGGCCCCGGTCAAGGTGGCCGTGCGGCTGTATCCCAACGGCCGTGTGACCTTCCACTACGGCAGCGGGAACGCCCACATCGGCAGGCATCCCGGCCGGGACAAGACCATCGGCATTTCCCTGAAGGAACAGGGCAAGGGCATGCACCTGGGATTGCACAACGACCTGAGCCGGCTCGGCAGTGCCCAGACCCTGCAGTTCACTCCTGTTGGCTTGCGATCCACCCCCTGGCTGTCCCCCTTGCTGATGCAGTAGCGCCACATCACCACGTTGACATCCTCGGCCTCCTGCAGGAATGTCGGCGCATGCATTCCCGGGACGCATCCCCGCGCTCCGGGTCCACGGAGGTCCCATCCCCATGCCCAATCCCCCGCAGTATGCCTTGCAGGCGCCCACCACCACCGGCCCCGCCTGGGCAGACTGGCTGCAGCTGTGCACCGGCGCGGCGCTCCTGCTGTTCATGTGGGCCCACATGCTCCTGGTGGCCAGCGTGTTGCTGGGTCCCGCCACCATGAACGCCCTGGCCGGCCTCCTGGAGGCCACGGGCCTGGTCCAGCTGGGCGGGCCGTGCATCGGCCTGCTGTTCCTCGTCCATTGCGTGCTCACGGCCCGTCGCATCCCCTTCCGCCAGCTGGAACAGCGCGCCATCTGGGAGCACGCCCGCCTGCTCAAGCATCGCGACACCTGGCTGTGGCTGGCGCAGGTGGCCTCGGCCCTGGTGGTGCTGGTGCTGGGCGTGGCCCACATGTGGACCGTGCTGGCCGACCTGCCCATCACCGCGGCCAAAAGCGCGGCCCGGGTGCAGCGCTGGCCCTGGACGCTCCTGTACCTGGTCCTGCTGCCCATGGTGGAGCTGCACGTGGCCATCGGGTTCTACCGGCTCGGGGTCAAATGGGGATTCATTTCCAGCCGTCGCCGTCCCCTGGGCGTCAAGGCGGAAAAGCTGCTGCTGGTGGTGTGCCTGGCCATTGGCCTGCTCACCCTCCTCCGTTTTCTCACCCTGAGCGTGGAATAAGGAACGGCCATGCAGATCATCTATACCGACGTGCTCTGCCTGGGCGCGGGCCTGGCCGGCGAACGCGCCGCCGTGGAAGCGGCCCAGGCCGGCCTGGGCGTCATCTGCATCTCCCTGGTGCCGGCGCGGCGCTCGCATTCGGCCTGCGCCCAGGGTGGCATGCAGGCGGCCCTGGGCAACGGCGCCATGGGCGAGGGCGACAGCCCGGACCTGCATTTTGAGGACACGGTCAAAGGCTCGGACTGGGGATGCGACCAGGAGGTGGCCCGTCTCTTTGCCACCACCGCCCCCGTCGAAATCCGCCGCCTGGCCCACCTGGGCGTGCCCTGGAACCGCGTGACCGCCGGGGTTCACACCTACTATCGTGGCGGGAAGGCCTTCAAAAAACAGGAAAAGAAGGAGCGCGAGGGACTCATCCACGCCCGCGCCTTTGGCGGCACCTCCAAGTGGCGCACCTGCTACGCCGCCGACGGCACCGGGCACAGCGCCCTGTACGCCATGGACAGCCGCGCCGCCCAGCTGGGCGTGCGCGTGCATGACCGCATGGAAGCCCTCTCCCTCATTCACGACGGCCACACCTGCCTGGGTGCGGTGGTCCGCTCCCTGCGCACGGGGGAGCTGGTGGCCTATCTTGCCAAGGCCACCCTGGTGGCCACGGGGGGCTTCGGCCGCCTGTACCGCCACTCCACCAACGCCGTCATCAACGACGGCGGCGGGCACATCGCCGCCCTGGATACGGGCGTGGTCCCCCTGGGCAACATGGAGGCCGTACAGTTCCATCCCACGGCCACCGTGCCCGCGGACATTCTGGTGACGGAAGCCTGCCGCGGCGACGGCGGCATCCTCCTGGACGTCAACGAAGAACGCTTCCTGCAACACTACGAACCGGAAAAGGCCGAGCTGGCCTCCCAGGACGTGGTGGCGCGCTGGATGGCCCACCACATCCGCCAGGGCAAGGGCGTGCCCGGCCCCTATGGCGATCACCTGTGGCTGGACATCCGCCACCTGGGCGAAAAACACATCCGCACCCGGCTCCGGGAAGTGGATGCGCTCTGCCAGACCTTTCTGGGCCTGGACCCCGTGCGCCAGCTCATTCCCGTGCGGCCCACCCAGCATTATTGCATGGGCGGCATCCGCACGGACAAGACCGGTGCGGTGCAAGGCCTCAAGGGGCTGTTCAGCGCCGGCGAGGCCGCCTGCTGGGACCTGCACGGCTTCAACCGCCTGGGGGGCAACTCACTGGCCGAAGCCGTGGTGGCCGGCGGCATCGTGGGCTACCGGATGGTGGAATACGTCCAGGGCGCGGAGGTGGCCTTCGGAACCCGCCTGGTGGCAGAGCACGTGGGCCGGCAACAGGCCCGGGTGGACGCCCTGCTGCAGGGCCACGGCGGCGTGGAAAATGCCTACGACGTGCGCGAGGCCATGTTCGACGTGCTGGAAGACGCCGCAGGCATCTACCGCAACGGGCCAGACCTGGAGCGTGGCGTGGCGCAGCTGCAGGAGATCCACGCCCGGGCCCGGCGCATCAAGCTGCGGTCCAACGGCCTGGGCGCCAATCCGGAACTGGCCCTGGCCCTGAAGCTGCCGGGCATGGTTCGTCTGGCCCTATGTGTGGTATGCGGCGCCCTCCAGCGCACGGAATCCCGCGGCTGCCACGCCCGCGAGGACTACCCCGAGCGCAACGACCGCGACTGGCTCACGCGCACCCTGGCCACCTGGCCCGAGGGCGCCGACCGGCCCCGCCTGACCTACGAGCCGGCCTCCAGGGTCTGGCCCCTGCCCCCGGGGGAACGCGGCTACGGCGGCGGCGCCATCATCCCTGCCACCCCCACGCACGACGCTGCCCCAGGCGAGTAAGGAATCTCCATGGCCAGAAACCTCACCTTCCACATCTTCCGCCACAACCCCGCAGACCCGGCCTCCACGCCGCACATGGACACCTTTGTGCTCAATGAAACCGCGGCCATGACCCTGTTCATCGCCCTGAACCGCATCCGCGAAGAGCATGACCCCGGCCTGCAGTTCGACTTCTGCTGCCGCGCCGGCATGTGCGGGGCCTGCGCCATGGTCATCAACGGCCGGCCCGGCCTGGCCTGCCACACCCAAACCCGGGACCTGCCGGAATCCATCACCCTGCTGCCCCTGCCTTTCTTCAAGCTCGTCGGGGATTTGAGCGTGGATACCGGCGTCTGGTTCCGGGACATGTACCAGCGCGTGGAAAGCTGGATCCACACCACCAGGGCCTTTGATCCGTCCAAGCGGGAGGCCCGCATGGCCAACGCCACGGCCGAGGCCATTTACGAACTGGACCGCTGCATCGAATGCGGGTGCTGCATTGCCGCCTGCGGCACGGCCCGCATGCGAGAGGACTTCCTGGGCGCGGCGGCCCTGAACCGTGTGGCCCGCTTTCGCCTGGATCCGCGGGATGAACGCAAGGATGCCGACTACTTCCATCTCATCGGGGACGATACCGGCATCTTCGGCTGCATGGGTCTGTTGGCCTGCGAGGACGTGTGCCCCAAGCACCTGCCCCTGCAGGACCAGCTGGCCGCCCTGCGCCGCAGGATGGCCGGCACGGCCCTCAAGCACCGGCTGCCCTTCTTCCGGAACGTGCGCAAGGCGCGCCCGGCCAAGGCCTAGGGTGACGTCCTCATAATAAGGTGTGAAAAATACAACCGTTGAGGACGCACCCTAACCCCCTTAGGCAAAGGTGCTCAGGTTCGACAACTGGGACTCCAGGGACGTGTTCAGGGTTTCATACGTCCCCAGGAGGGCTTCCAGGGCTGCATAGCGTTCGATAAGCCGCTGCTGCTTGATGGCCAGCCGCGCCTCCTCCTTTTCGATGGCCGCGAGGTTATTGTCGATGATGGTCTGGTAGCTGTCTTCAATGATCTGCAGGGTCCCCTTGTCGGCGGTGGAAAAGCTGGTCACGGCGTCCAGGGTCTGGTTGATCTTGCCCTGGCGCAGGTACACCGTGCCGGTGTAGGTGCCGTCTTCCCGGATATTGGCGAACACGGCCAAGCCCGAGGCATCTCCCGCGGTGCTGGTGATTTCCCAGCCATCAACGTTGGCAGTTTGGCCGTCGATGGTGGCGCCGACGAGCTGCCCGTCCGCCACGGTGTAGGTCACCTCGTAGGCTCCGGCCTTGGTGACCGTGGCCACGCTGGAGCCGTAGCTGACGCAGGCATCGTAGGACACGCCGTCGTTTTCCGAGGCGAACAGGCGGGCCACGGCGCCGGCATCGTCGGCCAGGGCGGCTTCCAGGACGTCATACTCTATAACCAGGTGCCCGAAGGTGGCGGAGTTCTCGTCCGCATCGGTGGTGATGCCCACGGAAGACAGGCTGGCGTACACATCCCCGCTGCCGGTGGTGGGATCATAGTATAAAAATCCCAGGCCCCTGGACGACAAAATATTCTGCAAGGTCTGTTCGATGATGTCCATGCCGTAGTTGCCGCGCACCATGTATCCGGTGGTGTCTACGGTGTCGCCGTTTTCGTCGGTATAGCTCTCATCAAGCAGGCGAATGGCGTCCCGGAGGGCGTTGGTCTGCTCCAGGAAGCTTTCGATGTTGGCGATGATGGTCTCCGTGTCCGTCTCCACGCTGATTTCCACGGCCTGGCCGTCACTGACCCCGCGCAGGGTGATGCTGACGCCCTCGATGACGTCGCTGATGGTATTCGTCTCGCGCTCAATCCATGCATCCGCGGCCGCGGGGTAGCCGTCCACCTTGATTTTGGCGTTCTGGGCTTGCTGGGAATGCTCGAAGTCCCCGGCGGCCAGGCCGTCCAGGGCCTCGTCGCCCTGGTCGAGGATGGTCACGGCGTGGGCTGCTCCCAGGTCCAGGCCGCGCAGCTGCAGGTGCATCTGCTCGCCATCGTTGATGAGGCTGGCCCGGATGGAATTGCCCATGGACGCATGGGCATTGATGAGGGCCACCAGGCCATCCAGGGTGGTGCCGGCGGGCACGTCCAGGGTCAGGGTTTCGCCGTCATATTCCACGGCAAAGGTGCCGCCCTCGGTGGTGACGACGCTGTCGGCGCTGTCCCAGCCGGCAGTGGTGGTCCAGATGTCATTCTGGGCCTTCTGCCCCACCACCACCTCGTGGGTGCCTTCGCTGGCCGTGGCGCCTGCCGTGGCCGAGAGCACCGAGGTATTGGAGGACGACGCCGTCTTGGCCAGAAACTCGCCCAAGGAGTTGAGGTTCTTGAGGGCGGTTTTATAGTCGGACAACGCCTCGCTGATGCGCTGTACCTGCTCCAGCTTGGAACTCCACATGGCATCCCAGGTTTCCATGCGGTTCAGCCGATAGCGCTCCACCTCCATGGTGGCTTCGATGATGGAATCGAAATCCGTGCCGCTGCCCAGGCCGGTGAAGGTGATGGAACCGGACCAGTATTCAGTCATGGCGTGCGCCTCCTTCTCTCCTCAACATCATGCTACAAATAGTTGAGCAGACTGAGCTTCATGATGGAGCTGCTGCTCTGCAACACGGCCTGGTAGGCGTATTCGGCCTTGGCCAGGTCCACGGCCAGTTGCACGGTGTCGGCATCTTCAATGTTGGACAGGGCGGCCGTGACGGCGTCCGAGATGGTGGCCACGCTGCTGCGGGCGAACTCCAGGCGTGTTTCCCGGCCGCCCACAACCCCCAGGGCGGTGGTGAGCTGGGCCTGGGCCTTGGTGATGACCTCCAGGCACTGGCCAATGCCATCCAGGGTGTTGCTTTCCAGATAGCCCACCA
This sequence comes from Desulfovibrio sp., assembly GCA_020217165.1. Classification (GTDB taxonomy): domain Bacteria; phylum Desulfobacterota; class Desulfovibrionia; order Desulfovibrionales; family Desulfovibrionaceae; genus Megalodesulfovibrio. The sequence continues at coordinate 10,234 of JAIWOE010000092.1, forward strand.
GTTGCCCTACGGCCTCCAGCAGGTTGGCGTCCTGAGGCTCCGCCGCCTGGGCGGTGGCGGCCCCGGCCGGGGTGTACAGTCCGCCGAAGATGTCCTTGCCTATGTTGTTGATCTGCACCGAGGTGCTGGCGCCGATGGCCAGGGTGATGGCCCCGTTTTCCGGCTGCACCAGAAACTGCTCCCCCTGGGTCAGGGCGGTGCCGTCCGGACCAAGGGTCAGGATGCCGCCGGGGAGCTGCAGGGTGCCGTTGGTGCTGGTGTGGCCCGTGCTCCAGGTGGCGCCGTTGTCCGTGCTGTAGGCGTAGCCCAGGGGCCCGGGGAGGGTGGCATCGGCGTCCAGGCGCACCACCACATTGGTGGAGAACACGCCGGCGGCGGTGGCGGTGGTGGCCGAGCTGCCGGCATGCAGCACCGAGATGGCGTCGGTGGTGTTGCCCTGGTAGATGGCCGCGGGCCTGAGCCAGAGGGCGGTGCCGTCGGCCGAACCGGCCTCTTCCGTGGCGGTGACGGTGGAACCCGCGGCCAGGGTGGCCTGCACGCCCCCACACTGCAGCACGGTCTCGCCGGCGGCCAGGGTGGCCTCCTGCCAGGTACTGCCTCCGTCTGTGGTGTAGCGGCAGCGCAGCTCGTCCGTCCCCACCTCACCGGAATCAAGAAATTCCAGATAGATGGTGGAATCCGCCCCCCCGGCCACGGCCTCCACGACCAGGCTGGCGCCCTCGGGGTCCTGCACCGTGGCGGCCAGGCCCATTTCATAGGCATTGCCCGTGGTTTTGGAGCCGGCAAAGATGGAATCCCCGGCATATTCCGTATTGGCAATGCCCACCAGCTCTTCCATGAGCTGTCTGGCTTCTGCAGCGATCATGCTGCGCTGCTCGGCGGTGTAGGTGCCGGTGGCGGCCTGTTCGCAGAGTTCCTTGAGCCGGGTGGTCACGTCGCTGGCCAGGCGCAGGGCATCGTCGGCCAGGGTCAGCCAGCCCTCGGCGGTGTCGAGGTTTTCCTCGTATTGGGTCAATTGGTTGAGGGTGCTGCGCAGGTCCAGGGCCCGGGCCATGCCGCTGGGGTTGTCCGAGGGGCGAGTCAGTTTTTGTTGCGAGGAGGTTTGTTCGTTCAGGCGGATGATCTCCGCCAGCCGGGTGTTCATGTTGGTCACGGCCTTGCCATAGATCATGTTGAAGGACACTCGCATGATGAGACCTCACGATTTGAGGGACATGACGATGTCGAAGAGTTCGTTGGCCGTGGTGATGAGCATGCTGGCCGCCTCGTAGGCCTGCTGATAGCGGGTGAGGTTGGCCAGCTCTTCATCCATGCTCACGCCGGCCACCTCCTGCTGTCGCTCGTCCAGGCTGGCGGCCAGGGTGTAGGCCTGGGTGTAGTTGCGGGCAGCGGTGTCCGTATCGGCGCCGGCCTTGCCGGCCAGGCCATGCAGGTGGGCGGAGAGGGTCTGGCTGGCGGTGGAATGCAAACTGTCCAGACTGACGCTGGCCGAGGCCAGGGCGGCCAGGGCCAGGGCGTTGGTGTTGTCCCCGGCGCTGGCGCCACCCGTGGCGTCCACCACGGCGGCGTTGATGCGGTTCGTGTCGGCCAGGACGCGGGATTCGATGGCCATGGAGGCCACGTCGGAGCCGGCAAACAGGGTGTTGAGCCCCAGGGCGGCGCACAGGCCGGCGCTGTCCCCGGCGAACTCGAACTCCACGCCGTCCGCTGCCGTGAGTTGCAGGGCGCCATTCTGCACGCTGGCCTGGAGCTGGCCGGCATAGGTGTCGTTGATGGCCGCGGCCACGTCGTCCAGGGAATGCACCGCGGGGTCGAACAAGGACGTGCCCGGGAGCACGCTGGAAAAGTCCAGGGCCTGCACCCCCAGGGCCTCGCCTGTGTCTGCATCGTAGAAGGCGAAGGCCAGGCTGCCGGCCTGGAGGCGGTCTGCATAGGCCAGACTGCTCTGCCCCAGGGGCACGGAGGCGTCCTCCACCCGGGCGCTGCCCGTGGTGCCGCTGTAGTGCGTCAGCCCCGCGCCCTGGCTGTGCTGGTAGTTCACCTGCCAGATAAGTTCCTTGGCAATGGCGTTTAGCTCCTCGGCATAGGCCAGCAGGCTGTCATCCCGGGCGCTGATGAGCCCGGCCAGGGAGCCGCCGGTGAGGCGATTGGTGCTGCCTGAGGTTTCCAGGGGGGTGATGTTCACCGAGCCCCCGGTGGTGCGGTACCAATACAGGCCGGATTTGGGCATGACGCAAAAACTGTCCCCCGCGGACAGGTCTGTGGCGGCCGTGGAGGTGGCGCTGCTGGCCTGGCCGAAGTAGATGTCCACACCGGCCACGGTGACGCGATCCTCGTACCCGCCGGCAGTAAACTCCAGCACCGCGCCGCTGTCGTCGGTCAGCCAGGTGGCTCCGCCGTCCAGGGAAACCCTGAAGGTGGCCGCCGAGGCCGAGCCATCCGCCGGACCAGCGGCGGTGATTTCCACCAGCAGCTCCTCTGAACTTGCGCCGGAGAAGTACAGCGCACCGTCAAAGGTGGAGCCCTTGCTCAACGCCGTGCGCACCTGCGGCCCTTCCCAGGAGAGGCTGTACGCCGTGCTGCCCTGCACCAGGGTTTGGCCGCTGGTGGTGAGCACGGTTTTCTGCACGCCGTCCTCCAGCACGCACACGTCCAGCAGGCTGGAGAGCTCCCGGATGGCCACGTCGCGCTGGTCCTGCAGTTCCAGGTCATTGGGACTGGCCACGATGCTGGCATTCAGGGCGGCAATCTGGGCCATGAGGCTGTTGGCCTGCTCCACCCCCGCGGCCACCTCTGCTTCCAGGGCCGTGACGGCGTCGGCCAGGGCGTCCTGGATGGTGGTCATGCTGTCCAGGAGGGCCTGGGCGTAGCTCAGGAGCTCCTGGCGGATGGCTGCCTCGTCGGCGGATTCCGTCAGGGCCGTCAGGCTGTCTATGAAGGTATCCAGGGCCGTGGCCACGCCGTAATCCCCGCTTTCCGAAAACAGGGTCTCCACGCTGTAGAGGGTGGAGGCCTGGGCCTCCCAGCGGGCGGAGCTGCTGTTGGCAGAGAGGTAGCTGGACTCTAACAATGAGTTGTAATTGCGACGGATTTCATCCACCGCCGCCCCCGTGCCCACGGTGACGCCCCCGGTGGTGACGGAGCGAGTGGTCACGTAGCTCACGGTCCGGCGGGCATAGCCTTCGGTATTGATGTTGGCGATGTTCTCCCCGGTAACGGTGATGCCCACCTGGGCGTTCATGAGGGCCTGGGTGCCGGTGTTCAGCAGGGCATTGATCATGATGGCTCCCCTAGCGCTTCAGGTTGATGGCTTCCTGGAGCAGGGTGTCCACGGTGGTGATGACCTTGGAATTGGCCTGATACCCCCGCTGAAAGCGGATGAGGTCCACCATTTCCCCGGAATAATCCACATTGGACATTTCCAGACTGTTGGAGGCCACCTCCCCGAAGCTGGCGGTGTTGGCCCTGCCGATGGCCGGATCTCCCGAGGCCCGCGTGGCCGCGAAGAGGTTGCCCCCTTCGCTGGAAAGGCCTTGATCGTTGGTGAAGCTGGCCAGCCCCAGGACGAAGAGCGACATGGACACGCCATTGGTGAAGGTGCCGCTGATGACGCCATTGGCATCGATGGCGATGGAGGAAAGATAGCCGGCGGCGTAGCCGTCCTGACTTTGCTTGAGGGTGGCGTTGGCCGAGCCGTAGGCCGTGGTGACGTTGGTATCGTACACCGGGGCGGCAAACGAGAAGAGGTTGGCGCTGTCCGTGCCCACCAGGGCGGCGTTGGCCACGGCGCCATCCCAGGTGATGTCTGCGGCGCTGGCATGCATGCCGAAGTTCATGCCGATGTTCACGGCGTTGGCGTCGGTGGTGGCACTGGCGTCTTCCATGCCGGAAAAGTTGGCCGTGAAGACGGGGTAGCCGTCGTCATTGATCTCTGCCGGGGTCCAGTTGCTCAGGTCCTGCAGGTCGCCGGTGGCGGCGGCGTCCAGGGTGAAGGCGCTCATGCCCGTGAGCTGCCCCGAGGAGTCGAAGCTCAGGGTGCCGGTCATGAGCAGCCCGGCGCTGGTGGTTTCGGCCAGG
>JAIWOE010000093.1 GCA_020217165.1 Desulfovibrio sp.
TCGGCCACATGGGTTTCTTCGGGGATGCGTGCGGGTTCCTTGTACGGGGCAGGGGCCACGGTCTCGGGCTGCAGGCAGCGCAGGATATCCCGCGGGCAGGCCTTGACACAGGCCTCATCGCAGTCCGGCCCGTAGGCCAGGCAGGCGGCGTGGTCGATGGCGATGCGGCCGTTTTCCGTGCGGATGCATTTGGCCGGGCATTTTTTGATGCAGGCCCCGCAGTTGACGCAGCCGGCTTCGCACACGTCCTTGACGGCCTTGGCCTTGTCCTGGGTGGAGCAGAAGACCATGACCCGGGCGCGGCGGGGAATCAGTTCCAGGATGCTGTTGGGGCAGGTGCGGATGCAGGTGCCACAGCTGGTGCATTTGTCCGGAGCGATGCGCACCAGGCCGCCTTCGATCCACATGGCATCAAAGGGGCAGGCACGCACGCAATCGCCAAAGCCGAGGCAGGAGTACTTGCAGGCATCTGGGCCGCCCAGCACCAGATTGGCGGCGGCACAGCTTTGTGCGCCAAGATACTGGAATCGCGTGAGTACGCCACCCTGGTCCTTCACGCAGCGGCGGAAGGCCACCTTGGGATCGGCGTCGCCCACGGCTTTGCCGGTCAGTTCAGCCACGCGTACGCATACGTCTGGTCCGCCGGCGCAGCAGAGGTTGGGTGGCATGAGTGGATCGTTCAGGACAGCCACGGCGTAGGATTCGCAGCCGGCAAAGCCGCAGCCGCCGCAGTTGGCGCCGGGCAGGGCGTCCGTCACCACTTCAATGCGCGGATCTTCCTCCACATACAGCAGGCGGGAGGCCACGGCCAGTACCCCAGCGGCCACAAAGCCCAGGGCGAACAGCGTGAGAACGGAGATGATGATCATCTTGAACTCCTGTGCCTTAGGCGATCATGCCTTTGAAAGCCATGAAGGCCAGGGACATGATCCCGGCCATGATCAGGCCGATGGGCGTGCCCTGCATGGACTTCGGCATCCGGGTGATGACAAAGCGTTCCCGGATTGCCGCCAGCAGCACCAGCGCCAGCATGAAGCCTACCCCAGCCGCAATGGCATACAACAGCGACGTCATGAAGTCGTACTCCTGCCGCTGCACCAGGATGGCCACACCCAGCACGGCGCAGTTGGTGGTGATGAGGGGCAGGAAGATCCCCAGGGACTTGTACAGCGGCGGGACCATCTTCTTCAAAAACATTTCCACAAACTGCACCAGGGAGGCGATGACCAGGATAAAGACGATGGTTTGCAGGTATTGCAGGCCAAACGGCAGCATCACAAACTTTTGAATGACCCAGGTGAAGATGGTGGCCATGATGGTCACGAAGATCACCGCCGCGCCCATGCCAATGGAGACGCTCTTTTCCTTGGAACATCCAAGGTACGGGCAGTTGCCGAGGTACTGCGCCAACACGATGTTGTTGACGAAAATGGCGGAGATGAACAGCAGAAACGTATCCATCTTCTACCCCTTGGCGGGCTGGAGTTTTTCCAGCTTTTTCTGGTTGGCAATCTCATCCAGTTTGCGGCAGGCAGAGCAGCCCTTGCACCCCGCATCCAGAATGGGATCCACGGTCTGGCCCTTGCGTTTGGCCTGCCACATGGTCAGGAAATTCATGCCCGCAAGGATGAGGCCCAGGCACACGAAGGCGCCCGGCGCCTGCACCATGAAGGCGAAGGGCTTGAAGTCCGGCCCGAACATGCTCGCGCCAAACAGCGTGCCCACCCCAAACAGCTCCCGCAGGCCGCCAAGGAAGGTCAGGGACAGGGTGAACCCGATGCCCATGCCCAGGCCATCCGCCAGGGCCAGCAGGGGAGGATTCTTGGCGGCAAAGGCCTCGGCCCGGCCCAAGATCAGGCAGTTGACCACGATAAGGGGCACGAAGATGCCCAGCTGCTGGTACAGGGGATACGAAAACGCCTGCATGAGCATTTCCACCGAGACCACCAGGGAGGCCGCGATGGCGATGAAGCAGGCGATGCGGACTTTTTTGGGAATGATGTGACGCACCAATGAAATGATAACGTTGGACAGCGTCAGCACGAAGATGACCGCCAGCCCCATGCCCAGCCCGTTGTTGGCGGAGTTGGTCACCGCCAGCACCGGGCACAGGCCCAGCACCAGCCGGAAGGGCGGCAGTTCTTTCCACAGGCCCTTGGTGAATTCTTGCATCATGCTTGCCATGCTCGCTCCTTGCGGCGGGTGGAACCCGCGAGGCTACCAGCTCTTCTTGATGTCGTCCTTGAGGGCCATGTACCACTGCGCCGCCTGTTTCACCGCGTCAGACGCGCCGATGGAGGACAATGTGGCGCCGGAGATGGCGTCGATGTCCCCGCCATCCTTCTTGAGGGCCACCTTGTCCAATGGCCGGTTGCGGAACTGCTTGGTAAAGGCCGTGTCTTCAATACGGGAGCCAAGGCCCGGCGTTTCCTTGTGCGTGGTCACGCTGATGCCGGAAACCCTGTCCTGGGTGATGTCAAATCCCACCATCACCCCCACCATGCCGCCGTAACCCTTGCCCGAGGCTTCCACCGCCACGGCCGTGAGCTTGCCGTCCTTGATGGCCGGGAAGACGATGAGGGTTTCTTCCGGCGCGCCGGGCTTGGGCATCACCTTGCGGTCGGCGATGGGATCGTTGGTGGCGTCTTCAAAAATCTTTTTGATGGCAGGTCCTTGCACGTAGGTGAGCACCTGTTCTTCAATGATGGGCGTTGTCCACACCCTGAGGCCGGAAAGCGCCAGCCCGGCCAGGCCCGTAATTGTGGAGAGCACCACCACCATGCGCATGAGTTCCTTCATGAGAGGCTACCTCCCGCCGAAGGGCTTGGGTTGGATGAGGTCGAACAGCGGGGTGAACATGTTCGCCAGCAGTACGGCAAAGGCCATGCCGTCGGGATAGATGCCATAGGTGCGGATGATGATGAGCACCGCGCCCCCGAACAGGCCGTACAGCAGCATGGCCGTGCGCCAGACCGGGGATGCCGAGGGGTACGGCATGAGGAAAAAAGCTGCCAGCATGGTGCCGCCGGTGAACAGGTGGAACAGGGGCGGGGCATACCGCTGGGGATCGATGAGGTGGTACAGCTGCGCCGTGAGGAAGACGCCCAGCAGGAAAGAGACGGGGATGTACCACCGCAGCTGCTTGCGGGCGATGAGGTAGGCCCCGCCCAACAGCAGCATCAGGGATTGCTCCGCACCCAGGGCGCCCAGGTTCTGCCCCAGCATGAGGCTGGGCAGGCTCAGGCCGGCCACGGCCTCCAGGCCGAAGTATTTTAGCTCGCTCAGGGGATGCACCAGATCCCAGTTGAGCAGCATGCCGTTGATGTCGATGAGGTCCGGCCAGGAGATGGTCATCACGCACCAGCCCACGGCTGGGGCGCACACCGGGCTCATGCCGTAGCCGCCGAACACCATGCGCCCCAGCAGGATGGTCAGGGCGCTGCCAATGCAGACCAGCCAGCCCGGCGTCGTGGCTGGCAGCATGAAGGCGAAGAGAAGGCCGCCCACCAGGGCCGTGTAGTCATCGGCCGTATATTCCCTGGCCATGATCTTCTGGGCCAGGGCCTCGGCCAGCACCGCGGCCAGGCCTGCCCAAGCCAGCACCTCCACGGCGTGGTAGCCGTATTGGTACACGGCCATGGCCATGGCCGGCGTCAGGGCGATCAACGTGTCTGTCATCATGCCCTTGAGGGTTCTGCCGCAATGCCAGAACGGCGCCGAGGTCACGGTGAGGGATGATTTGGGGAGTGCCGCTTGTGCCATGTGCATTCGTCCTTGTCGGTAATGTCCACGTCGCAACGTCTCAACAACACGTTGGCCAATGGCCTGACGGCCGCATCAGTCCGAAAGCCGACATTCGGCCAGCTGTGCATCCTTGGCCGCCAGCTGCTGCTTGGCCAGCCGCAGGTACTGCAGCATGGGCCGGTTTGCCGGGCACACGTAGGCGCACATGCCGCAATCCAGGCAGGCTGCGATGTGCCGGGAACGGGTTTCCTCCACCAGATCGAATTCCACAAAGCGCGAGAGCATGCCGGGCTGGATGCCAGCGGGGCAGGCCAGCACGCATTCGCCGCAGTTGAAGCACGGGTTGGGACCCACCTGCGGGAACAGTCCTTCCTGCACCACGGTGATGGCGGTGCAGTTCTCGGGCACACCCACGGAAAGATCGCAGAGGGGCTCGCCGCGCATGGGGCCATCCAGGGCCACTTGCCATCCCTTGCCGTGGGGGGTGTCCGTGGCGTCCAGCAGCTCACGCACGGGCATACCCGTGGCCACGCGGTACACGCCGTCGCCCACGGTGACGATGGCTTCCACCAGGGGCAGCTTGGTCTGGCCCACACGGCCCACGCGATAGAGGTCCGAAATGCTGATGACGTCCACATCATCGGGGCGCTCGGCGCCGGTGGCCTTGTGCACCACCAGGGGATCAATGGTGTGGGGGTAGCGATCCGTGGATGTCACCACGGTGCAGCTGTATAGGGAGGTTTTCTTGTCCTCGGCCACCACCAGATACACCGTGGCTGGCCGGATGGCCCGCTCCAGCAGCTCCACGCCGCGTTCCAGGATCGGCTTGGCTTCCTTGAGCAGCAGCTCGCTCACGATGACCCCGGGCTCGGGGTTCAGGCCGTTGATGACCAGGGTGCGCGAGGGGCGGAACTTGCCGGTATCGATGCCCAGTTCCAGGAGCAGGCGGCACAGGGCCTCGCCCTTGTAGGTGTCAATGTCGGCCATGGGCTCGGGCCGTTCAAAGACCGGCGGCTCCTCGCCTTCCTTGGGGGCAGGCGGCGGGCCGATGACAATGGCCTGGGGAAGGATGTCTTCCACCATGCCGTCGATGGTGGCGTGCACGTACCCGGTGCCGTGGGGCCCCTTGGCGGGGTTTTCCGCGATGACCTGTCCGCAGCTCACCAGCTGTTTTTTCTTCACCACGGGCTTGTGCAGGGGTTCGATGGGAATCCGCACCAGGGAGGGAAGGGGGGCCTCCCGGAGGGTGTCCTTGATCTCCACGGATGTATGCAACTGTGGCTTCATCATGATCGTCACCGGGTGTGGCAGCGGGAGCAGGATTTTTCGCCAAAGGGGCCTGCGCCGGAGGTTTCATGGCAGCCCATGCACTGGCCGTGGAAGGCTTCCATGCGGGTGGGCAACAGGGGGGCCTCGGCGTCATAATGGCAGGACACACAGGATGCCTGGGCCGGGCCTGGCACACCGGGCAACTGCTCGTGGCAGCTTTTGCATCCCTGTGTCTTTTGATCGTAAAGATCACTGTGGCAGGTTTCACACCGGTCATGGACCGCCACACGCAGGGACGGCGTGTTGCCGTCCGGCGCGTTCCCATGGCAGCTGCTGCAGGCCGTGGGCTCGGGCTCGATGTCCGGGCCGTGGTGGCAGTCGGTGCAGCTGGCCGTGTACTGGTCCACATGCTCTTGGTGGCTCCAGGTCAGCTTGCCGAAGGTGGCATGATGGCACCGGGTGCAGGTGGCTGGCTCCAGCGCCGTCTTGTGCGCGTCAATCCAGGGGCGGGTGTATTCCGCCGGATGACAGGCGCCGCACGCCACCGGTTGGGGCTCGGGCGTGGGGCTTTCGTGGTGGCAGTCGGCACAGGCATGGCCCATGTCCACATGCCGCGAATGGGTGAAGACGACATCTCCGCCCTTGTTGTCGAACCTGAGCCGGACGGGCGGCTGATCCGAGGGCGCATGCACGAACTGGCCACCAAGGGCCAGTACGGCCATGATGCCACAACCAGTGATGATGGGCGCGTAGCGTCTTTTCAAAGCAGCATTTCCTTGTAATTCAGGGTGGTGAATCACAACGGCAAAGAGCACTCCCCAGGCCAGTTGCTCCTGAAAGATGCTGCTTTGTAGCGTAATGCAGAAAATATGGGAAGAATTTTGTGAGGATATGGTGACATCCTGGATACCCATTTATTTCCGAACAGTTACCTAACATTTTTTTAATGTGAAAATTGTCACAATAAATATTTATTTGTGCATTAATTCACAAAATGTTCTGCAGGCGCCGGAGAGGGGGCGTCCCGCAGGCGGGAAGTTTCTGCTTTACAAATTCCAAGAACAGCGTAAAAAGCTTGGCGATAGCTGTACGAATTCTGTACAAAAAAATTAAGCTGTTAGTCCAGGCTTTGAGCAGAACTTGATCCAGAAAGGATTGTGGTGATGAGCGTGTTCAAGAAAGAGAAAGAATTCAAGCGGGTCATCTTCAATATTGATGCGGAGTTGGCCGAGCGGCTGGAGCGGGCCAAGGAGGTCTCCCGGGGCTTTGGCAAGAAGCTCGACGTGGATGGCGCCATGGACAAGGCCCTGGAAAAATTCCTGAAAAAGGCCGAGAAAAAACTTGAGGAAATGGCGGAGGAGGCCAGCAGGAAAATGGGCCGGACCGAGCGCGCCGGGGCCATTGCCATGGAAGCTGACGTACAGATGGCCCTGCCATCTTCCGCAGATACTTCGGAGCAGTCAAGGGGCGAAACCGCAGCGGGATCGTCCATCGTCGTCGTCAACAATTAGCCGTACATCAATCATCGTATCGCAAGGAGAACAGGCATGAGCAAGAGCGGTTTGGCCATCAAAGGGGCCATGGATTTTGATTCGGTTTCCACCTTCCTCACGGATCTGGTGGCCAGCTTCAAGGAGCGCACTATCTGCGTGCAGCGGGGCGAGGAGTTCGTCACCCTCAAGCCGGGTGAGCTCATCGAACTGGAACTGGAGGTGCTGGTGAAAAAGGGCAAGCAGAAATTGTCCCTGGAGCTTGCCTGGCGGGACGAAGTGCTCACCGAGGTGGAGGCGCCCTTCAAGGTCAGCGCCAAGGAACCCGAGCTGCCCGCCCCCGTGGTGGATGCTGGTGACGCTGCTGGCGAGGCGGCTGGCGAGGTCGCGGCTCCTGCAGTTGCTGCAGCGGCTCCGGCCCCCTGTTCCACGGTGCTGGTAACGCCCGAAAAGAAGGGCGAGGACAAGAAAGCCGAAGAGAAAAAGGAAGACGGCAAGCCCGCTGCCGGCGCGAAAAAGTAGGGGGCGCGGGTATCCGCCCGTGTGCGGATGACTCAGCCTGGGGGACCCCGCCTGCGCCCGCCACTACGAGACATTGTCTCGGGCGGTGCGCAGGCGGGGTGTTGCGTTTCAAGGCATGCGTCAGGATCTGGCGCGGCGTGAAATCACCTGCAACGGTGAAGGCCGCTACTCCTGCACCTCTTTGCCTTCGTCGCGCTGGCGGATTTCGGCGCGCTTGATCTTGCCGCTGATGGTCTTGGGCAGGGTGCCCACATATTCCACGATACGCGGGTACTTGTACGGCGCGGTGACGGTTTTGACGTGTTGCTGCAGGGCCTTGGTCAACTCGTCGGCAGGGGAGAACCCTGGGGCCAGCACCACCGTGGCCTTGACCACCTGGCCGCGTTCGGGGTCGGGCACGCCGGTGACGGCGGCTTCCACCACCGCCGGGTGGGTGATGAGGGCGGATTCCACCTCGAACGGGCCGATGCGGTACCCTGAACTCTTGATGAGATCGTCGGTGCGGCCAAGGAAGAAGAAGTAACCTTCTTCGTCCATCCAGGCCTTGTCGCCGGTGTGGTACCAGCCGTCGTAGCGGGCAGCGGCGGTGCGCTCCGGCTCGTCCAGATATCCCTGGAACAGGCCCAGCACGGGGTGTGTGCAACGCACGCAGATTTCGCCTTCTTCCCCGGGGGGGCAGGGCTGCCCGTCGTCATTCATGAGCACGAGATCCCAGCCCGGCGTGGGCCGGCCAATGGAGCCGGGTTTGGGTTCCATCCAGGGGAAGGTGGCCAGCTGCAGGGTGGTTTCCGTCTGGCCGTAGCCTTCGTAGATGGGCAGGCCGGTGGCGGCTTTCCAGGCCAGAAAGACACCGTCGTTGAGGAGTTCGCCGGCGGTGGTGCAATGGCGCAGTTTGGAAAGGTCAAATTCGGCAAGGGGTTCGCGTACGAGGAAGCGGTAGACCGTAGGCGGGGCGCAGAAGGAGGTGACGCCGTGCCCGGCCAGCATCTCCAGCAGGCGCCTGGGCTCGAACTTGCCGCGGAAATCCCAGGTAAACACCGTGGCCCCGGCCATCCATTGGCCGTAGAACTTGCCCCACACGGCCTTGCCCCAGCCCGTATCCGCCAGGGTGAGGTGCAGGTCCCCGGGACGCAGGTTGTGCCAGTACACGCCGGTCACGTAGTGGCCCAGGGGGTAGGTGTGGCTGTGGGCCACCATTTTGGGCATGCCGGTGGTGCCGGAGGTGAAGAAGATGAGCAGTGGGTCCTCGCCGCCGGGTTTGCGATCCAGCACGGGGGGCGTGGCCGGGGCGGCGTTGAGGATGGCGTCATAGTTGTGCCAGCCCTCGGCGCGGCCTTCGCCCACCTGCACGCGCACGGTCAGGCCCGGGCACTGGGGCAGGGCCTCGTCCACACGGGGGATGACGCCGGTTTCCGCAATGCACCCCTTGATCTTGCCGAACTGCACGCGGAACACGATGTCCTTGGGGGTGAGCAGGGCCGGGGAGGGCACGGGCACGGCGCCCAGCTTGTGCAGGGCCAGCATGGTGACCCAGAATTCCACCCGGCGATGCAGGATGAGCATGATGCGGTCGCCATGGCCCACGCCCAGGGCCTGCAGGGCGTTGGCCAGTCTGGTGGACTGGGTGGAAAAGAAGCCAAGATCGTACTCGCGGCGCGCACCGGCGTCGTCCACATGGACCATGGCCGGCCTGGTGGGGTCCGCGGCGGCCTCGACATCCAAAAAGTCATAGGCGAAGTTGTATCCCTGGGGGACATCCATCCGGAAATCGCGCATAAAATCGTCGTAGGTGGCGGGCGTGAGGCGCTGAACGGGGGGCATGGAGTGCTCGCTGGCGTTGAACGTGGTGGAGGAAGGGCCGGATGCTGGAGCCGGCTGGCGGCTAGATGATCACATCCAGGAAGGTGGCCGGCTGGTCCGTCAGGCTGCGCATGGCGTGGGGAATCATGGCATTGAAGTACAGGCAGTCATGGGGCTCCAGCACCACGGCCTCGCCGTCCAGCAACACTTCCATGGTGCCTTCCAGCATGAAACAGAATTCCTGGCCGGGGTGGCTGTTGCGGTGCAGCTCCTCGCGAGGGCAGGGGGGCACGGTCACCAGAAAGGGCTCCATGGCCCGGTGGGTAAAGCGCGAGGCCAGGCTCAGGTAGCTGTACGCCGAGCGACGCTCCACGGGCATGCCCTGGCCCTTTTTCACCAGGGTATAGCGGCGCAGGTGCGCCTCGTGGCCGGCAAGCAGGTCCGTCAGGTCCACGCCGGCGGCCTGGGCCACCTTGAAAAGATGGCTGACGGGAATTTCGCAGGAGCCGCTTTCGTACAACAGCACGTCTTCCACCCTGGCGCCGGATTTCTCGGCCATGGTCTCGGGGGACCAGTCCAGGGATTCACGCAGACCCTTGAGACGGGCGGCGACGTCACGGTCCGGGAACGCGACGCAGGTGGAAGCGGTGGGGGGAGTGGCCGGGTTGGACATGAATCGCTCCAGGAATAAGGGATGCCGAAAACCTGATTGTATTCGGAATTTCCACGGGCTGTCAAAGGGGCGCGGGGCTTGCGGGGGCTTGATGTTCCCCTTGGGTGCAACTGACTGTTTGATTGCTTCCCACGGGCAGGAAAATACGGTATCGGCTCATGCAGTTGCCGGTGTGTTCCTGAGTCGGCGCCTCGGTATCTTCCCATGCAAAAGGGAATGGAATGGTCAATCTCAAGCCAGCCAGCCTTGCCGCAGTGTACCTTGCCTTCGGCGTGCTGTGGATTCTGCTGTCCGACGAGCTCATGCGCCTCGCCTTCCATGCCTCACCGGACCTGCTCGTCCAGGTGAGCAAGATGAAGGGCACCCTGTTTGTCCTTTGCACCACCCTGCTGCTGTACGGCCTGCTCAAGCAGTACGAGCGCAGCCGCCGCATCCAGGACCAGGCCCTGCGGGAAAGCGAGGAGACCTTTCGCAAACTGTTCGAGGGCTCCCCGGAACCCATCCTGCTCATGCGGGGGGATCGCTTCATCGAGTGCAACCAGGCCGCCCTGCAGCTCCTGGAAACCGAGGACCGCCAGCGCTTGGTGGGGGCAACGCCCTTTGACTTTTCTCCGCCCCACCAGCCGGACGGCACCCCCTCCCGGGAGGCGGGTCAGCAACTCATCGACCGTGCCTGGGTGGAGGGGGTGAGCCGGTTCGAATGGCACTGCACCACGTTTAAAAATCGGCCCCTGACCATCGACGTCTCCCTCATTCCCATCACCCTGCACGGCGAGCGCCTGCTGCACAACACCTGGCGGGATGTCACCCTGCGCAAACAGGCAGAGGACGCCTTGCGTCAGTCCCACGAGGCCCTGGAAAAGGTGGTGGCCCGTCGCACCAGGGACCTGCAGGAAGCCAACGACAAGCTGCGCCAGCTGGATGAGCTTCGCCGCGCCTTTTTGTCCTTCGCCTCTCACGAACTGCGCACGCCCCTGACGTCCGTACTGGGCTTTGCCGCGTTGGCCACCAAGAGCGTCACGCGTCACATTGTCCCGGCCCTGGAGCACAACCCCGTGGCCCTGCAGCGGGCCCAGACCCTGCTGGCCAACTTGCAGGTCATCGAGAGTGAGGGCCGTCGTCTGGCCCGGCTGGTGGATGACCTGCTGGACCTGTCCAAGATCGAGTCTGATCAATATGTCTGGAACGACGCCCCCCTGCACCTGGGGGACGTGGTGCAGGCCGCCGTGGCCACGATTGAAAGCGAACTGGCCACCCGGCCGGAGCTGCGACTGGAGCTGGCCCTTGACCCCGATGCCCCGACCATGCACGCGGATCACGACCGCATGCTGCAGGTCTTTCTCAACCTGCTGGGCAACGCCCTCAAGTTCACCCCTGCCGGGACCATCCGTGTGGTGGTGGAGACTGTGTTGGAGGGGGGACTGGAAGCCCGGGTGGAAGACACGGGCAAGGGCATTCCCCCCGAGGACCTGGAGCGCATCTTCGAGCGGTTCTACCAGGCCTCGGAACACGCCAGGCCTGCGGCGCATCCCAAGGGCACCGGTCTGGGGCTGGCCATCTGCAAGCTGATCGTGGAACATTATGGCGGCCGCATCTGGGCGGAATCTTCCCCCGGCGGCGGCGCCGTCTTCGTCATGCGCTGGCCCCGGGATGCGCAATGCCTTGTTGCGTAACTATCCAAGTCAGGATACCATTTTGGACATTGCAAGGGCGCGGCAGTTCGTCTCGCACTGGGCAGACGCTCCGGGGAGAGCATGGCGCGTTTTGGGAAAAGCGGAGTCCTGATCTGGTCGGCAAGCATGCGCATGGCGCTGCTGGCGGGATGGTGCGTGCTATGCGCATGGGGCCTCGCCCCGCCGGCACTGACCTCTGGCGCTGCGCCCGTGCCGGTTCGCATGGGGGTGTACGAGAACGCCCCGCTGCTGGCCATGGGCTCCTCGGGCAGGCCGGAAGGCATTTTTACCGAGGTGATGCAGGAGGTGGCCCGCCGCGCCGGCTGGGAGTTGACCTACGTCCACGGCACCTGGAGCGAGATGTTCGACGCGGTGCAGGCCGGGAGCATCGACCTGCTGCCCGTGGTGGCCTACCGTGAAGACCGCAAGGCCCTGGTGGACTATTCAGATCGCCCCCTGCTCATGAACTGGGGGCAGGTGTTCGCCCGGGACGGCTCGCCCCTGGACAGCCTCACGGCCCTGCTGGGCAAACGCGTGGGCCTGCTGGAAAACGACGTGCATGCCGAAGCCTTCCGCACCCTGATGTCGTCCTTTGGCGTCACGGTGGTGGAAGTTCCCTTTGCATCCTACGACGCCGTGCTCAAGGCCATCCATACGGGCCGCGTGGATGCCGGTGTGCTCAACCGAATTTACGGCGAGATGCATGCTGGCAACTTTGCCGTGCAGCCCACGTCCATCATGTTCAACCCCATCCAGTTGCGTGTTGCCGTGGCCAAGGGCGATCCCCACGGCCTCATGCCCGCCCTGAATGCGGAGGTGGCGCGGCTGGTGAGCTCCGGGGACTCCGTGTACTACCGCGCCCTGGACCGCTGGCTCACCACCCCCCTGCAACGCGAGCGGCCCCAGTGGCTGCCCCATGTGCTCCTGGCCCTGGCTGCCGCGGTGGGTGTGTTCTTTGGCCTGACCCTGCTCCTCAAACGGCAGGTGGCGCGCGGCACCGCAGCCCTGGCTTTCCAGAATGCCCGCCTGGCCAGGGAGGTGGAGGAACGCCGCCGGGCAGAGGCGCGGCTGCAGCGCGAAGCCGCCTTCAACCAGGCCCAGGCGGCCGTGGCCCGGACCATCACGGCCTATGGCGTCACCCTGCGCGCCGTGGCCGCCAATATTTTCGAGCAGGCCATGCACTCCACCGGCAGCCGGTTTGGTGTGGTGGCCAGCATAGACCCCGCCACCGGCGATGTGCTGGGTCAGGCCCTTTCCCCCATGATGCACCAGGAACGGTGCGCGCTGCACCAGCCTTCCCTGGTGCTCTCCCGCGGTCCCCTGGGGTATCCTGGCCTGTGGGGGCAGGCCCTGAACACCCGTCAGGGGTTTTATACCAACGCGCCGCAGGCGCATCCACAGTTTCTGGGCCTGCCCCAGGGGCACGTCCCCTTGGAGCAGTTTCTGGCCGTGCCGGCAGTGGTGGGGCAGGAACTGGTGGGGCTCATCGCCCTGGCCAATCCCGGCCGGGAGTATACCGACGAAGACCTGGCCGCCGTGGAGGCCCTGGCGGACCTCTTCGCCATGGCCGTGTCCCGCATCCGCAGCGTGGAGGCCCTTTCCTTCGCCAAGGAGGCCGCGGAAAAGGCCAGCATGGTCAAATCGTCCTTTCTGGCCGTCATGAGCCACGAGATCCGCACGCCCCTGAACGGTGTCATGGGCATGCTCCAGCTCCTGCGGACCACCCGCCTGGACAGCGAGCAGGGGGAATATGTGGAAGCCGCCCTGCATACCAGCGGCATCCTGTTGCGGCTGCTTTCGGACATCCTGGACATCTCCCGCATTGAGGCGGACAAGCTGCCCATCGCCCGGGAGGTGTTGTGCCTGGACGACGTGCTCCAGCCGGTGGTGGAGCTTTTTGAACACGAGGCCCGGCGCAAGGGGCTGACCTTTTCCCTCCTGCGGGACCCGAGCGCTCCGGCCCGGTGCCTGGGGGATGCCGGCCGCATGCGGCAGATGCTCTACAATCTTGTGTCCAACGCCGTGAAGTTCACCGCCGAGGGCTGGGTGACCCTGGAGGTATATGCCACGCCGGCGCCGCCGATCCCCGGAAACGAGGGCGGGCGCGTGATGCTGCATCTGGTGGTGTGCGACACCGGCGTGGGCATTGATGACGCCATGCTTGATGTGGTGTTTGGGGACTTCACCCAGGCCGAGGCCGTGTACACCCGGAAGTTCGGTGGTTCAGGCCTGGGCCTGGCCATCGTCAAGCGCCTCACCGTCCTGATGGGCGGCTCCTTGTGCATCGATAACAGCGGCGAGACGGGCGGCACGGTGATGCATCTGGCCCTGCCCGTGGCCCTGCCCGCGGCGCAGGATGCGACAACACCATGCGGGGCCGGCGGTCACGCCGTCCCGTCCCCCTGTTCCCCTCCCTGCGCCGCGCCCCCGGACCTTCACGGCCGCAGGGTACTGGTGGTGGAGGATGAACAGATCAACCGTCTCGCCGTGACCCGCTTTCTGGAAAAGCTTGGTTGCACGGCCCTGGCCGCCACCAACGGCCAGGAGGCCCTGGCGTGCCTGGACTCCCTGGCCCAGGCGCCGGTGGATGCCGTGCTCATGGATATTCAGATGCCGGAAATGGATGGCGTGGAGACCACCCGCCGCATCCGGTCCGGCCAGGCCGGGGACAGCCACCGCACCGTGCCCATCATCGCCCTCACGGCCCACGCCATGGCCGGGGACCGCGAGGCCTTTCTGCGCGCCGGCATGGACGCCTATCTGGCCAAGCCCGTGGAAATGGCCGCCCTGGAAGCAACCCTGCGCCGGACATGGCGCTGCGGTTGCCCGCCGGAGCCGGCCTGAACAGGGCCCATGGCGGCAACATGCCGGACTTCGGGCTTGTTCTTTGCCGCCAATCGCCATACTATGCCGGATGAGACCACGTTGGTTGAGCCTGGGAGCGAACGCAGACCATGCTGAGATACATCCTGTATATCCCCCTGGGGCTGGTGTACGCCGCCGTCTTGACCAGTATAGGTCAGCCCGTGCTGCGGTATTTCGCCACGGATAGCCACTTCGACCAGCACTACT
>JAIWOE010000094.1 GCA_020217165.1 Desulfovibrio sp.
AGTATCTGGATCCCACCGTCTCCCATGTGGCCTGCACCCTGCAGCCCATCGTCAAAATCCAGGGAGCCTTGGTGTCCATGGAGCCCAATACCGGGGATGTCACGGCCCTGGTGGGCGGGTACGATTTCCACGAAAGTTCTTTCAACCGCGCCACCCAGGCCCAGCGGCAGCCAGGCTCCAGCTTCAAGCCCATTGTCTATTCCGCGGCCATGGACAACGGCTTTACCCCTGCCTCGGTGCTCTACGACCGGCCCCTGTCCATCTGGGACGCCGGCTCCAAAAAGCTCTGGGAGCCCAAGAACTACTCCAACAAGTATTATGGGCCCACCCTGCTGACCACCGGCCTTGCCCTTTCGCGCAATTTGGTGACCATCCAGGTGGCGGACCGCATCGGCATGAACAAGGTCGCGGAACGCGCCCGGGATCTGGGCCTGGGCGAGTACCCGCCGTACCTTTCCGTGGCCCTGGGTTCGCAGGTGGTCACGCCCCTCAACCTGGTCCAGGCCTACACGGCCTTTGCCAATGGCGGCGTGGTATCCAGCCCGCGGCTCATGGCCTCTCTGGCGGACAATCAGGGCCGTCAGCTCAAGTTTTTCGAACCCCAGTTGCGGCAGGCCATCTCCCCGCAAAATGCCTACATCATGGCCAATATGCTCAAGCACGTGGTCCTGCGCGGCACGGCCACCAAGGCCCGCGTGCTCAACCGCCCCCTGGCCGGCAAGACCGGCACCACCAATGAAGAGCGCGATGCCTGGTTCCTGGGCTTTGCGCCGTATCTGGTGAGCGGGGTGTATGTGGGCTATGACGACTTCTCGCCCATGGGCAAGCAGGAGACCGGCGCCCGTGCGGCCCTGCCCATTTGGATAGATTACCGGCAGCAGGTGGAGAACGACTATCCGGAAACAGATTTTCCCGTGCCCGAAGGCATCGTCACGCGCACGGTCTACGACGTGGGCGAACATGGCGGCCGTTCCTTCGAACTGGCCTTCATCGCCGGCCAGGAGTACGGCGGCGCAAGCTATGACGCCGAAACCGCCATGTATTACGACGAGATGTACGGCAGTCAGGAAGAGTATGGCGGCGGCCCCGGCAGCCCTGGCGGATATGGCGGCCCCAGCGGCAATGCCGGCGCCCGTCAGGAAGAGGAACTGCTGAAGCAGATCTTCTGATGGGCCTGGCTACAGCCGGGCCACGGCCACAAAGGCGGCGTGCAGGCTGACCACCAGGATGAGGAACACCCGCCGGGCCGTGCCCGCCGTGAGGCCGGCGCAACGGTAGGCCATGGCCGCATGCCGGCACACGGCCACACAATCACCGCACAGGGTGCAGGACAGACCGGGCCGGCCGCGATCAATGTCCGCCGGTTCCAGGGCGCCGTAGCGGCAGACGCGGCTGCAGGCGCCGCACCTGGTGCAGCCCTCGTCCATGGCCATGCGCCAGGGGGTGCAGCGTCCCAGCAGATTGCCCACCAGCCCCATGGGGCAGACTGCCGTGCAATGGACCATGCTCCCCAGCTGGGAGGACAGGGCCAGCATCACCCCCACGCTGAACAGACCGAATCCTGCCGCCACCCACACGGCGGTTGTCCCCGGCACTCCCGCCGCCCGCAGGCCCAGAGCCGCGGCCACGGTGAGGGCCAAGGTCGCCCCACGACCCAGCCAGATCCAGCGTCCCGCGCTGCCTTTGATCGTGCCAGCCCGGCGGGAGGCCTGATCGTCCCACGCGCCGATGTAGCACAAATGGCTGCACCAGGCTGGGCCCACCAGCAACACCGTGGCCAGAAAGAGGATGAGCATGAAAAGCCCCTCCCCGCGGAAGAGGGGTCCGCCCAGGATGAGCGCTGGCACGGGCAGGTGCAGGGCACCGGTCATGAGGAAAGTACGCCACCCCGCCAGGCCCAGGAGCAATTGTCCGAAAAATATGGCGGAAAAACCCGCCCAGAGCAGGGGCCGCCAGCGGCGGTGGGCGCGGGGATCCAGCAGCACTTTGGCCAGCCAGCCGGCGTACCAGGCCATGGCCGCAATCTGCAGCCAGCCCCAGCCCGGGGCAACGCGGTCCAACAGCAGGATGGGGAACCCGGCCTTGGCCCGCGCCACCCCCAGTAGCAGGGCGGTGAAGATCACGGCGCCGGCGCGCACGGCGGCGGTCTCCGCATGCCGGGCATAGCGTCGATGCGCCGCCGGCATCTGCAGGCAGACCAAGGCTGCCAGGGTGCACAGGGTCACCCCGGCCATGATCAGCGCCAGTCGTTCCCAGGGTGCGCCCATGGCCTGACGCAGCAACACCAGCTGCGTGCCTGTTTGCACCCAGGCCACGGCGGCCCAGGCCAGCACCGCCGTGAGCACCCACCGGCCCCAGGTCCATCGGCACCAGGCAAGCACGATTACGCCTAGGAGGACCGCCACCAGGCCAAGGTCGCCCAGGCGCAGGGTGTGTGCGGCAAACAGCAGCAGAGCCAGGGACGTCAGGAGGGGGGAGGTGATGTGCATGCGTGACGCTAGCCCCCAATCCAGGGAAGTTCCTTGATATGGATCAATGATTGCGGGGCCGTCGCCGCATCTTCCGTCCTGGCCGGCCCCGTGGCATGATGACGGTTCCACCCCAGCGTGAAGGAGCCCGCCATGCCCGCCACCATCGTTCGATCCGCCATCTGCCGTTCCTGCCACGGCGGCTGCGCCGTGCACCTGCACCTGAAGGAGGGCCGCCTGCAGCGCGTCACCCCGCGAAAGGATTCGCCCTTCAATTGCGGCCGCATGTGTATCAAGGGTGTGGCCACGCCGGAACTCGTGTACCATTCCGACCGCTTGCGCACGCCCCTCAAACGGGTGGGGCCGCGCGGGGACGGCCGGTTCGTGCCTGTTTCCTGGGATGAGGCGCTGGACGCCGTGGCCGCCAGCCTGGATCGCCTGCGTCGGGCCCACGGGCCGGAAGCCCTGGCCATCGCCCAGGGCACGGGCCGCTATTATTATCTGCATGTGCTGCGGTTTGCCAACACCTTTGGCACGCCCAACTGGTTCGAGCCCGGCCTGGCCAATTGTTTCATCCCGCGCATCACCGCGGCCAACCTCACCTATGGCGGCTTTGTCACCGGGGATTACTACGGCAGCACCCCGCCGCAGACCATCCTGTTCTGGGGGCACAATCCGCTGGTGTCCGGGCCGGATGGCGAGTTGTCCTTCCCCGTGGCCCAGGCCCTGGACCGAGGCGCCCATGGCATTGCCATCGACCCCCGCCGCTCCGAAACGGCCCGGCGTTGCGCCTTGTGGCTGCCCATCCGGCCCGGCACGGACGCCGCCCTGGCCCTGGCCATGTGCCGGGAAATCATCGAATCCAACCTGCATGACAGCGCCTTTGTGGAGCGCTGGACCCACGGGTTCGAGGCCCTGCGGCAGCGCGTGGCCCCCTGCACCCTGCCCTGGGCCGAGCAGGTCTGCGGCGTGCCAGCGGCGGACATCCGCGCCGCGGCCCATCGCTATGCCACCGCCAGGCCGGGCATTCTGGACTGGGGCGTGGCCATGGAGCAGACGCCCCACAGCCTGCAGACGGTGCGGGCCATCGCCTGCCTGCGGGGGCTGACGGGCAATCTGGACGTGCCCGGGGGGGACGTTCTAGGCATGCGGCTCACGCGGCCATACCCCGTGCGCAAGCAGGATCTGCCCCAGGGCATGCTGGAACGGCGGCTCGGCGCCAGGGAATTCAAACTCCTGGGTGGATTCCACGCCTTCATGCCCTCGGCGCACATCCCGGCGGTGGTGGGGGCCATGGAGGGAACGGGACCCTATCCCGTGCGGGGCATGTTCATGGTGGGGACCAATCCCCTGACCACCATCGCCAACCCGCGCCGGCTGCGGCAGGCTATGTTGGGGCTGGACTGCATCGTGTCCATCGAACTGTTCATGACTCCGTCCGCCGCCCTGGCCGACTATGTGCTTCCCGGGGCCATGTGGCCGGAGATAGATCAGCTGGTGGAGCTGCCCTTCGTGGCCGGCAACGCCGTGTTCGCCCAGGAAAAAGCCCTGGAGATGGCGGATTGCCGCCAGGTGGAGCGCATCCTGATCGACCTGGCCCGCCGCCTGGAACTGCCGGGGGCGGAGGAGGAGTTGGAAGACCTCTTCACCCAGCAGCTGGCCCCCACGGGGCTGGATTTTGCGGCATTGGCCGCGCAGTTCGTGCACCACCCGCCATTCATCTATGAAAAATATCGAGAGAAAGGGTTCCGCACCCGGTCCCGCAAGGTGGAATTCGCCTCCTCCGTGCTGGAGCGGCTGGGCTACGACCCCCTGCCCAGCGCGGCGGCGTTGCCCGAGAGCCCGGTATCCCGACCGGACCTGGCGGCCGAGTTCCCGTACCAGCTCATCACCGGGGCGCGGCGCCGGGAGTTTTTTTGCAGCGAGCATCGTCAGGTCCCCAGCCTGCGTCGGCGTCGGCCCGATCCCCTGGCCGAGCTGCACCCCCAGATCGCGGCGCGGGAAGGCATTGCCGATGGCGACTGGGTGGTGGTCCGCTCGCCGCGGGGGGCGGCGCGGTTCCGGGCCCGGGTGACCGAGGATATCCGGCCGGACGTGGTCAGCGTGGATCATGGCTGGTGGTTCCCCGAACGCGCGGCCGACGACCGGGGAGGGTGGGGCGTGTTTGAGAGCAACGCCAACTGTCTGACCAATGACGGCCCGCCCTACGACCCGGCCTTCGGGTCGTACCAGTTGCGGGGACTGCTGTGTGCCGTGTCCCGGGAGTCGGGAGCGGGTGAGTCAGGAGCGGGGGAGGCCGCCGGTGAGGCTGGGCCACGT
The DNA here is from genome assembly GCA_020217165.1 of Desulfovibrio sp. Taxonomy (GTDB): domain Bacteria; phylum Desulfobacterota; class Desulfovibrionia; order Desulfovibrionales; family Desulfovibrionaceae; genus Megalodesulfovibrio. The sequence goes on from JAIWOE010000094.1 coordinate 4,788, forward strand.
GACGAACATCAATTATGACAAACACCGCAGGAACGCTTGCCATGCATGGCCAAGCAGGGCAGTATTGGACGGGGGAAGTCGGGTCATTGCCCTGTGGTCATACTTCGGGGCCAGGCAGGACCATTCTGCGCACCGCACCTTCAGCCAGGGACGCCCATCGCCCATGGTCACCAAAAAACCTTTGTTCGCCTGGGTCAAGGAAAGCAGCCTCAAGCTGCAGCTACTGTTGCTGGCGGTCATCGGCGTCACCGTGGCGGCGCGGGTGTTCCCCCTGGAGATGCAGAAGAAGATCATCAACGAAGCCATCAGCCTCAAGCAGGTGGAACTGCTGGTGCTGTATAGCGGGCTGTATCTGGCGTCCGTCCTGCTGGCCAGCGGGCTCAAATACGTCATCACCCTGCTGCAGACATCCATCGGCGAACGCGCCTTGCAGCAGATGCGCCAGCAGCTCTTCGAACACATTCTGACCCTGCCCCTGGGTTTTTTTCGCAAGACCTCGGCGGGCACGGTCATCGCCTCCCTGGTGCAGGAACTCACGGCCGCCGGAGAGTTCGTGGGTGCGGCCATTGCCATTCCGGTGACCAACACCCTCACCCTGTTGGGTTTTGCCGCGTACATGTTCTACTTGTCGCCCACCATGGCGGCCATCTCCCTGGCGTTGTACCCGGTGCTCATCTTTTTGCTGCCGCCCCTGCAGCGGCGCACCAACAACTGGAACAAGGCCCGCGTGGAGTCTACCCGGGTGCTGTCCAACAAGATCAGCGAATCCATCGGCGGCATTCACGAAATCCAGGCCAACGGCGCCAACCACATCGAGGGCCGCAAGCATTTCCGTTTTTTGCAGGACCTGTATCGCATCCGCATCACCTGGACCCTGTACCGCCAGGGTGTGAAGGTGCTGAACAACCTGTTCCAGAGCACCGGCCCATTCCTGCTCTTTCTGGTGGGCGGGTGGCTGGCTATCAACGGCCGCTTTGACCTCGGGGCACTGGTGGCCTTTCTTTCGGCCTATGAGAAGATCTATGACCCCTGGAAGGAACTGATGGACTTTTATCAAGTCTATCAGGATGCCAAGGTGCGCTACGCCAAGACCATGGAAGCCTTTGACGTGGAACCGGAGTTTGTCCTGCAGCCAGCCGAGGCCCGGGCCAAGCAGGAACTGGCCGGGGCCATCGAAATCAAGAATCTGGTGTTTGAGGTGGAAGGCGGCATCCGCCTGCTCAACGGCATCGACATGAGCCTGGCCAATGGCGAGCACTTGGCCCTGGTGGGCTTTTCCGGCAGCGGCAAATCCACCCTGGCCCAATGCATGGGACAGCTCTATAAATACACCGGTGGCAGCGTGCAGATTGACGGCCGTGAAGTGGCGGAGCTGCCCAAAAGCGACATCGCCCACAACATGGGCTATGTGGCCCAGGCGCCGTTTATTTTTGACGGCACCATCCAGGAAAACCTGCTGTATGGCGTGGAGGCCGACCTGCCCTTGGACGCCCCGCGCGACGACATGGGCCGGGTGACAGACCCCGCCCTCTTGCCCAGCCTGGATCGGATGATCGAAGTCGTCCAGCAGACCGGGATTTTCCAGGACGTGCTGCGTTTTGGTCTGAACACCGTCCTCGCGCCGGAGCAGGGCGCCCAGGCAGAGTTGCGCAACAAGATCATCGCCATCAGGCAGGATTTCCGCAACGACCATGGTCCGGACCTGGCGGATTATCTGGAATTCTTTGAAGAAGGCCGCTATCTGGAGCATTCCAGCCTGGCCGCCAACCTCATCTTCGGCCACCCGGTCAAGTCGGATTATGCCGTGGAGAATCTGGCCAAGAGTCAGTTCTTCAAGAATTTCCTGAGCGAAGCGCAGCTGCGCCTGCCCCTGCTGACCCTGGGTGACGAGCTGGCCCGCCAGACCGTGGACATCCTGGGTGAGCTGCCGGAGGACGCTCTCTTCTTCGAACAGAGCCCCATGCTGCCCGAGGAGCTGGAAAGCTGGAAGGAATACGTGGCCCGCGGCCGCATACCCCTGGCCCAGCTGCCCCAGGAAGACCAGGACCGCCTGCTGGAACTGGCCCTGCGCTTTACCCCCGGCAGGCACAAGATGGTCCCCTTCTCCCGCCTGCTGGAAACCCTGGTGCTGGAAGGCCGCGGCCGGTTCCGCACGGCCCTGGAGGCCCACGACCCGGGCGCCGTGAGCTTCTACCGCGCCGACGGCTACATCGAATCCCAACCCATCCTGGACAATATTCTCTTTGGCAAGGCCAAGACCGACCAGCCCCATGTGATGGAGCGCATCCAGCAGGCCATCGTGATGTTACTCATTGAACAGGACATGCTGGAGGCCGTGGTGTCCATCGGCCTGCAGTTCCGGGTGGGCACCAAGGGCGACCGCCTCTCCGGCGGGCAGAAGCAGAAGTTGGCCATTGCCCGGGCCTTCATGAAGGAGCCGCCCATCCTGATCATGGATGAGGCCACCTCCGCCTTGGACAACCGGTCCCAGTCCCGTATTCAAAACCTCATCGAAACCAAATGGAAGGGCCGGGCCACCCTTGTGGCCGTGGTGCACCGGCTGGATATTATCAAGAATTTCGACCAGGTGGCTGTGATGAAGGCCGGTAAGATTGTGGAACAAGGGACCTATGCCGAACTCATGGCCAAAAAGGGGAGCCTCTATGAGCTCGTTCACGGCGCCCAGCAGCACTAATGATGCGGCTGAGGGCAAAAGCGAACTGCAGCAAAACCTGGACCGCTACCGCCAGGTGTGGCTGTTTTCCGGCCTGGCCCTGGAGCCCCTCAAGCTGCTGGCCTACCTCTCCACCCGGGAAACCCTCAAGCCCGGTGAGCCCCTGTTCCACCGCGGCGAGTTACCCACGGCCATGGCGGTGGTGCTTGCCGGGACCTTGCATGCCTACGCCGCGGCCGAGGCCCCGCCAGCCGGCGCTCGCGAGCCCGATGCCTCCTTCGGCCCCGGGGATTGCGTGGGGGGGCTGGCCCTGCTGGGCAAGGAGACCCACAATTACACCGTGGTGGCTGCGGAACCCCTTTCCTACCTGACCCTGTCCCGGGAAAAGTTGCAACGGGCCATGCAGCAGTATCCGGACATCGGCCTCAAGCTGTGTGAGGCCCTGGCCACCCGGGTGAGCCAATGGGACCGCAGCGCCCTGGACGCCCTGGCCCGTCAGGAAACACGCCTGGGCGTGTCCTTGTTGTAGCCCAATCACGCGCACGCACTGCCATTGCAAGGGGAGAGTTATGGATTTTGCGCACCGCATGGAAGAAGGCATCTGCATCGTTGCCGTGAGTGGCCGGCTGGATGCGGCCACCTCCGGCGCGTTTGGCGCCGGGATGATGCAGCTGATCGACGATGGCGTGCTCAAGCTCGCCCTGGACTTGGCCACCCTGGAATACGTCTCCAGCGCCGGCCTACGGGAGTTCCTGCGGGCGGCCAAGGCCATCAAGGCCAGGGGCGGGAGCATGGTCTGCTGCTCCCTCAAGGACTATGTGAAGGAAGTCTTCGACATGTCAGGATTTTCCAGCATCATCCCCGTGAGCGCCTCCCTGGAGGAGGGCCGCAGCTCCCTGGGGTGACAGCCCCGACATATCAAAGACGTTCTCCCGCAGGCCTCTGGTGCCGAGGCCGCTCCAGGTCGTGCCGCGTGGCCGTTTCCCGCGGCACCATGATGCCTTCGGGGCCGATTACCAGCACGGGCCAAGGGAATTCTGGCAAAAAAACAAGTTGCGCCGGCGTGTTACCGGCTTTTGGCGTCCAGTCCTGTGGGATGAAAGGAAACGTCCAGCCATGCCCAAGGTGATCGACTACCGTCGCATGGTAGGTGTCTGAATCCGACCAGTGTTCGATGCGGATGGAGACAATTCCTGGATGCCGCGTTCCCTCTCGGGCGCCCCGGGCGGCATGGCGCAAGGGGGGCGTGGAGCGAAAGGCGCTCATGGTAATGAGGCCGAGAAGCACGGTTCCCATGATCCAGAAGCTGTGCCAGGTGGCAAGGGCCATGCCCACCGCGCCCAGGCAAAGCGCCACAGCGCACCATTGGATGCGGCGGGTAAGGGCTGGAGTGCCGGCCATGCGTTCCAGCATCTGCAGTTGGGTTGCAACAGTCTTCGCGGCCATGTGATCCCCCAGGGATCAAACTCTGCCTGGATTTGGTTACGGGGGCGTGTCGAGGGTGGTCTCATCCAGGGCGGCCAGGGTGGAGGCCAGCAGGGCCGTGGTGTACGCCGCGCCGGCGGCGGCCACGGAGCCGGATTCCACCGTGGCCAAGGTGCTGCGGGTAACGGCGTTGGCAGCCTCCTGAAAGCGCCTGTCTGTCAGGAACATTCCGAACAGGAAGGCGGCGTCCTCGGGCCGGCTGGGCAGCAGGGTGCCGGGCGCCCGCTGGGCTGGGTAGTCCAGGGCCTGCAGGTAGGCCTGGAGGCAGTCGCCGAACAGCTGACGGGTCCAGGCCTCCACCCAGGGAACCAGCAGCTGGGCATCCTCGGGCCGCAGCGTGCGCAGGCCGGCCAGTAATTCATGGGAGACGCGCCACAGGGAGCGCTCCAGGTCCGCCATGTCCCGCAGGCAGTTGCGTTTGATGGCGCGTTCCGAGAGACTCTTGGACTCGTCGCCGTCCAGATCGGCCAGGAAAAAGTCCTTGCCGGTAAAGCGCAAGGTTTCCAGGCGGCAATCTCCATGGATGCGGATTTTCAGACAATCCAGTTGGAGGTCCGTCAGGCGTTTCACGTGGCGGATCACCTCGTTGCGTCGGCCGGCCAGGGCGGCGGCCAGGGCGGCGGCCTCGTCGGGCAGCTGGTCCTGCCCCTGCTCCAGCACGGCGCAGGCATGCTTCACCCCGCTTTGAATGCTCTGGAACACCGACCGCTGATACAGCACCGAGAAGGGTTCCGGCGCAAAGCCGCGTCCCAAGCCTGGCTCGGCCAGGGTGGTGTGCAGGCAGGCCATGTATTCGCCCAGCCGCTGGGAAAGCTCCTGCATGAAGCCGGGAATCCAGGCCGGGGCAGACGGGCGTTGCGGCTCGGCGAACATGGCGGCATACCGGCGCGGAGCGGGTGGTTGCCCCAGGGCGGCACGGTCTGAAAGCAGGGTCTCCAGGGCGGCCTGAAGCTGGTTGCGGCAGATGTCCGCCAGGCAGGCTTCAGCATGGGGCTGTCGGTACAGCATGGCCATGACCACGGGCAGGCCCTGGGCGGGCCTGTAGGACAGCAGGCCGTGCAGCTCGGGCACGGTGGGGCCGCGTCCTTGCAAGGCCTGCAGCAGCTCCGCGCCGGGGCGGGGGCCGGCCTCGGTGCGTCCGTATATCTTGAGGTGCAGGTCTCCCATTTCCACACGGGCCATGTGCTGGGGCAAGGGCTCATAGGTGGCCACGGCCTGGGCGCCCAGGGCCTGCAGGGCGTCCTGCTTGTGGGAGCCATGATGCAGGCGCTGGATTTCCACCACGCCGCGGGTGGCCTGGATGCTGCGCGTCTGGGTAAAGTGCCGCAGGAAGGTTTGCGCCGGGGTGTGATCCGGCCAGCCCTCCCGCAGCATGCCACCCTCCTGCCCGGCCTCTCCCTTGAACCGGCACAGGGTCAGGGTGGGGTGCTCCTCCAGCTGGCGCTGGGCGTCCTGCCCAAAGTGGGCGCTGATGAGCAGATGCAGGAAGGTGCTCGGCCCGGTCGGGCGGTCCCAGCGCAGGATGAGCAACCACACGGGCTGGTCGCGTTCACCCATGGGCAGGGCTTCCAGCAACTCCAGGCGGCGCACGTCGCGGTGGCGGGAGGCGATGATGCCACGGCGCTTAAGATAGTCGGGCAGCACCTGTTCTTCCAGCACATCCTTGTCCGCACGATCCAGGAACCCGCCGGGCTTGAGGGCCAGGGGGACCAGGGGCGGTTCCGCCTGGGCGCGCATGCGTTCGGCGGCGCTGCGTTCCAGCTGCAGCAGCAGGGCGCCGTGGGGGGTAAGGGTCAGGGTGTAGAATTCCTCCCCGGATTGACCCACGGTGGGGAAGGCGTTGCCGCTGAACAGTTCCACAGGGGTGCAGCGTTTGAATTCACGCAAATCCAGCCGCACGGCCTGGGCAAACCGGGAGAGGTTGACCACCACGAGGATGGACTCGTCCCCATAATTTCTGATGTATGCCAGCACGTGGGGGTTGGCATGAGGCACAAACCGCAGGGTGCCGCGGCTGAAGCTGTCGTGCCGTTTTCTGATGGCAATGGCCCGACGCACCCACCAGAGAAAGGAGGCCGGGTTGCACTCCTGGTTCTCCACATTCACGGCTTCGTAATGATATTCCGGATCAATGATGACGGGCAGGTACAGTTGTTGCGGATTGGTTTTGGAAAAGCCAGCATTGCGGTCCGCGCTCCACTGCATGGGGGTCCGCACGCCGTTGCGGTCGCCCAGATAGATGTTGTCACCCATGCGGATTTCGTCGCCGTAATACAACACCGGCGTGCCGGGCAGGGTAAAGAGCAGGATATGCAGCAGTTCGATGACCCGCCGCTCGTTGCCCACCAGGGGCGCCAGGCGACGGCGGATGCCAAGGTTGATGCGCGCCCGGGGGTTGGGGGCAAAACTGCGGTACATGCTGTCGCGTTCTTCGTCCGTGACCATTTCCAGGGTCAGCTCATCGTGGTTGCGCAGGAAGATGGCCCACTGGCTGGCCTCGGGAATGGCCGGCGTCTGTTCCAGAATGTCCATGACCGGGAAGCGGTCTTCCATGCGCAGGGCCATGTACAGCCTTGGCATCACAGGAAAATGAAAGGCCATGTGGCAGGCGTCGCCCTTGTCATCGGGGCGGAAATAGCGTGCGGCGTCCTCGGGCCACTGGTTGGCTTCTGCCAGCAGCATGCGATTTGGAAATCGCCGGTCCACATGCGCACGCAGCTCCTGCAAAAAGGCGAATGTTTTCGGGAGATTCTCGCAGTTGGTGTCTTCTGCCTCGTAGAGATAGGGCACGGCATCCAAGCGCAGACCGTCCACGCCCAGGCCCAGCCAGAAGTCCACCACCTTGAACATTTCCTTGCGCACGGCGGGGTGTTCAAAGTTCAGATCCGGCTGATGGGAAAAAAAGCGATGCCAGTAATAGGCCTTGGCCACGGGGTCCCAGCTCCAGTTGGAGCTTTCCGTATCCTGAAAGATGATGCGGGCCTGGGTGTATTTGTCCGGGGTGTCGCTCCAGACGTAGAAGTCTCGGTGGCTGGAGCCCTTGGGGGCGCGGCGGGCGCGCTGAAACCAGGCGTGCTGGTCGCTGGTGTGGTTGAGGACCAGCTCCGTGATGACCTTAAGCCCCCGACGGTGAGCCTGCTTGAGGAACCGCTTGAAGTCCTGCATGGTCCCGTAATCGGGATTGATGCTCAGGTAGTCGGCAATGTCGTAGCCATCGTCCCGGCCGGGGGAAGGGTAGAAGGGCAGGATCCAGATGGCGGTGACGCCCAGGTCGGCAATGTAGTCCAGCTTTTTGGTCAGGCCGATGAAGTCCCCGATGCCATCGCCGTTGGCATCGAAAAAGCTGCGGATGTGGACTTCATAGATGATGGCGTCTTTGTACCAAGTGGCGATGCGGTCAAGGGACATTCGCGGCTCCTTTAGGCAGAGAGTCGGCCCCTACCGTACCTGATTCCGGCACCCCTGTCATGCTGCAGCCTGTCGCCGGGAGCAAGCCCGCGGGCAGGATAAAATCGCAATAAATACTGCGAAAATATCGGAATATTCAACAAGCTGAAATATTACGATATCATTACATAACAGCAATACAGACTGCGATGGTTTCGCAACGCCGGACAACTCAGGCCACCACCCACACGGTGCAGCCCTTGGCCAGGTGCGTGATCTTGTTGGATACGCTGCCAACAATTTCCGAGCTGCGGTGGCATTGGATTTCCAGTTGGCCGATGCGCAGGGGGAATCGCTCGTGGAAGACCAATTTGAGGATCTTGTTGTCGCCGCTTTCCAGGTGTCGGCAGCGTTTGACCCAGTATTTGGGATCTTCCAGGCCGAAACGGCGCTCGGCCTCATCGCGGTACGCAAAATAATGATCGTCTTGCAGTCGGATGATGTCGCCATACCCGATGCGGGTGAATTCCGTGGTGTCGGTGACGAGTCTGCCGCACCGGGACGAGGCGAATTGCGGGCAGTATGTCTGCAACAGGTCGCGGACCTGGGCCTGCTCCTGGGCTCGTTCATCGAGTGGCATGGGCATCGACACGCTCCGAGTGAAGGATGCCCCGCAGGGAGATGCCTTCAATCATCGCGCAGCCGAGACGATTTGTCGTGCCCGGGCTCAGGACTCCACGGGCGGCGAGCTGCACAGCAGGCGGATGCACTCCCGGGCCAGCCGGGCGGCCCGGGCCAGGCCGTCCTGACTCAGGCGGGAGGGCACGTCCAGGGGTGTATGGCGTACGGGGTCCCCGCGGCTGTCGGCCAGGCGCAGGCAGGGGATGTGCTTCCAGAGCAGGGTGGCGGGATCATCGGGGGGCAGGGTGGACCAGACATCCACGGCGACGCCGGCAGCCTCCACAGCCTCCCGCAGCAGGGATGTGAGCCGGGGACTGGCCTGCAGCGCCGGGGAGGCGGCGATTTCCAGCCGGCCTTCCCGGCTGCCCAGGGGACCCAGCTCCACCACGCAGTGGGGAGCGCGCCCCGCCTGAAAGAGGGCGTCGCGGCAGGCAGCCTCGCCAAACCGACCCAGGGTCTGGGCGCCGGCGGCGCAGAACAGGGTCTCCCGCCAGCCCTCCCAGGCTGCTTCCCAGCTCAGCTCCCGGGCCAGATGCAGCAGCAGGGCCAGGCCGGCAGCGCCGTCCATGGCATGCACGCCGTTCCAGAAGCTGTCGTACCGGGCCAGGAGCAGGGCCGGGGGCTGCAGGGCGCCGGGCAGGGAGAACAGCAGATTCTCCGCCGCGGCCTCGCGCATGCCGCCATGCACGTCCAGCACGGCACGCAGGGGCTGGCCGTGTTCCAGCTGCCGGAAGAGGGACAGGGCATCGTGCCCGGCAATGCTCACGGCGGGGATGCGCCCGGGGCTGCCGTCGGGGGAGCAGACCACGCAGCGGATGGCGTGGCCAGGCAGGTCCGTGGCCAGGATGGCCGCCGCCGCCCCCCGGGCGCAGGCACTGGCGTAGCAGGCCTGCAGGTCCGGCCCGCGCAGGCAGTACACTGCGGGGCTTGGGGCGAGGGTGGGGGAAGGCGCGGCAGACGCGCCCACATGCGGGGCCAGGAGCACGGCATCCAGGGGCGTGCGCAGGGGCCTGGAGCAGGCCACGGGCTCGCACACGAGTTCCCGCGCCGCGCCGGCGGCGTCCAGCACGCGCAGCCGGGCTTCTT